>CAYRHV010000385.1:0-2620 GCA_964424045.1 uncultured Ottowia sp.
GGCTCGGCCAGGCCGCTGTGCGCGCGTGCGCGCCGCACCAGCTCCAGCGCTGCGTCGTGCGACTTGATGCCGTAGAACTCCAGGCTGTCGTCGATCAACTGGCCCATGGTCTTGCCGCGCTGGGCCGCCGCCTGCTTGAGCGCGCGGTAGCGCTCTGTGCTGAGGGTGATGGTGAGACGGTTCATGGGGTGATTTGATGCGTAATCACATAAACATGTTGACACCAGCCATGCTCATGAGCGAGAGGTGAGCCGGCGCGTGTTGGTGTACACGGCGCCCGCTCGCTTGGTTTGCTGCAGTCTGAAAGTTATAATGATGTTGCAACATCATGGAGTCCGTCATGCAAATCATCATCAGAAACATCGGCAACAGCAAAGGGGTGGTGCTGCCCAAGGCGTTGCTGGTTCAGGCGGGGCTGGACGGCGAGGCGACGGCCAGCGTGCGCGTGCAGGACAATTCGATCATCCTGAGCAAGCCGGTGCAGCAGCCGCGGCACGGCTGGTCCGAGGCGGCTGCTGCCGTGGCGGCCCACGGCGGCGACGCGTTGCTGATGGGCGAGTTCGGCAACGCGGACGACGCCGAGCTGGACTGGTGAAGCGCGGCGATATCTGGCTCGTCAACCTGGATCCGACGGTTGGCAGCGAGATCCGCAAGACGAGACCCTGCGTACTGGTGTCGCCACCGGAACTGAATGATCACCTGCGCACGGTCATCGTCGCGCCGATGACGTCGCGCGGCTTTGCCGCCCCCTTTCGTGTGCCGGTGTCGCACGCCGGCAAGAAGGGCCTGATCGTGCTGGATCAGCTGCGCACGGTGGACAAGACGCGGCTCGTCAAGCGGGCCGGCACTGTGTCGCACCGGACCCTGGCCGCTGTGCTGCAGACGCTGCAGCAGATGTTTGCCGATTGATGGGTGCAGGCGCCGCCACGGGCCTGCTGCCGTCGCTCCGAAGAAGTGTGAAGCCCACCGATCCGCCGATACGCCGGATTCTGTGCGCCCCGGCGAACCGGGGCGTGACCGCCATTCATCCGGGCCGGGGGATCGCCCGCCCGGCTCGGTGCCCACCTTGTCCAATCTCTTGCGCTGCGCCGTCCATCCTTCCCAACTTCAAAGAACGTCAACTATAATTGACACATATTCGAGCTTGTCAGGAGCGATCATTTCGATCTTTGGCTGGACAAGCTGCGCGATCGGCAGGCGCGGGCCCGGATCGAAGTCCGTCTTCGGCGTTTGAGCCTGGGCCATTTTGGCGACGTCAAGCCAGTGGGCGAGGGCGTTTCCGAGATGCGGATTGACCATGGACCGGGCTATCGCGTGTATTTCATGCGGCGTGGGCCGGTTGTGGTCGTGCTGCTGTGTGGCGGCGACAGGAGCAGCCAGGCCGGGGATATCGCCTTGGCCAAGGCGATCGCGGCGCAATGGGAAGGGCCATGATGACGAAAGTGAAGTTCAGTCGCTACGACACGGTCGACTACCTCAAGACCGAGGCCGACATCGCGGCCTACCTTGATGCCGTAATGGAGGACGGTGACCCGGCTCTGATCGCCGCGGCCCTTGGCGATGTGGCACGGGCTCGCAATCTGAGCCAGTTGGCGCGCGATGTCGGCATGAGCCGACAGGGTCTGGACAAGGCGCTGTCCGGCAAGGGCAACCCCAGTCTATCGACGGTGGTGAAGGTGGCGCGCGCGCTCGGCTTGCAATTGGCGTTCAGGCCGGTGCATGGGGGGTCGGGGGCCTCGGGCGCATAGGGTTGGCCGGGGTCGCGGGCGGCGCCTGGGGACCGTCCGGGGCTGGGCGGGTCAGGCCGGCTTTGGATGCCGGGGCGCGGCGTCTCGACCGGCCATGGCGAGGCGCCGCTGGCGACGTGGCAATCCAGCGCTGCAGTCTGTGCTCCGAGGACGCGGCGGCTGGGTGGGTCAGGCGTCGAGCTGGATCGCCACGCGGCAGCGCCCCTCGCGATGACGGCGTGGGGCTTGGATGCGGCGGTGCGGGTGGATGCCGGCGTGGTGTCTCGACCCGTCATTGCGAGACGCCGCAGGCGGCGTGGCAATCCAGTGCTGGGGCTCGATGCGTCGCCTGCGTCTGGATCGGCGCACGGGCTGTGCCCCGAGGACGCGGCGGCTGGGGGGACCAGGCGTCGTACTGGATCGCCACGCGGCTGCGCCGCTCGCGATGACGGCGCGGGGCCTGGATGCGGCGGTGTGGGTGGATGCCGGCTTCCTGAACGCCACGCGGCCGTCGGCTGCGCCGCGTTGGAGCCTCGGCATCAGGTGCCGCCGGGTTCGGCATCCTCGTAAAGTGCCGTCATGGGCAGCGACAGGCCGACGCTGGCCAACTCCACGGTCTGCTGCGCTTCATAAGGGTAGAGCACCCAGCGCCCCTGGTCGTCGCGGCGGAACAGGTCGACGCTGAAGCGTTCGGGGTCGACCAGCAGGTATTCACGCAGGTCAGCCAGTTTGCGGTAGGCGGCGAACTTGGCGCCGCGGTCGTAGGCGCTGGTGGTGGGCGAGAGCACTTCGACCACCAGGGTGGCGCTGCTCTTGTACTGATCCTGGGCCTTGTCGGACGGCGCGCAGGTGACGAAGACGTCGGGGTAGAAGAAGGCGTTGTCGGCCGCCAC
>CAYRHV010000386.1:0-2620 GCA_964424045.1 uncultured Ottowia sp.
CCGGCATCCGGCTGTACGGACGCCTCTGCGTGCGCTGTTCCGGCGGAGGCTGATGCCGCTGTTGCAGGGGTTGCCAGGCGACGGCAGCCATTTCTTCGCGGTCTGCTGCGGTCCCGAAGGCGGGCAGCCGATCGATTCGGCTGAAAAACTCTCTTGAAGGAAGAAGATAGGCCCTGGCCTCCGCCCAATAGACCACCGGTTGCTCCCGCCGGAAACGCTCGGCCGCCGCGACGCTGGAAAACCGTGCTGCAGCGGTCAGGTAGGTGTCGACTTCATCCTCCCCATAGCCCGCCAGCTGGACGATTTCCCTCACCTCCATGCGGTACGCGATCATGCCGCCGTATTGCGAGGCAATGCGGCATGACTGCGCGTTCACATCCGCGCCTGAATAAAGCAATGTGCTGGCAGAGCGCACCCGATCGCAGATTCGCGCGTCATGCGTCAACCTGGCCACTTGCGAGAAGCACCTGCTGCGGACAAGTGAAACCTGGGATCCCACCGGATTGAAGGACCCCAGGCTCAAGCTGTTCGGGCTGATCAGGAAGCAGGGTTTTATGGAGTGCAGGTGCTGGGCCAGCGAGATGTACTGGAGCTCCAGTTCGTTTCCTGTTTCCGTCGGATGGAAATAGAACTTCTGATCGGCGTCGCTGAAGAATCCGCATCCGCCAAGTGCAAGCGACAACGTTGCAAGAAGCGCGATCGGACGATGCCCGACGATCTGTTTTCTTCTGGCAGCGGATGTCTTCATTTCATTGAACCTGAATCCGGCAGCTCGCATCGTAGTGGGTGGCGCACGGTTGGGCGCGCTGCGGTTCTCCGGGCCGGGAGATGCGCGACGTCGTGCTCCTGTCGCAGACCGGCAGCCGGGTTGTCACTCGGTGCCGGGCAACCGGGGCCGTCTCGGGTCATGGGCTGGCGGCTGCGCCAGGGCCCATGGACTTCGGGTCTGAACTGGCGCTGCCGCCGGTGTTGACATAGAGTCAGGGTTTCAGGCAGGTGCCGGTCGACCAGGGCACCGCTAAGATGCTCGCACGAGCCAGTACCGGAGCCCCGCCATGTCCACGCGCGAGACCTTCAACCAGACCATCCGCTACAGCACGATCGCGCTGTGCATCCTGGGGGTGCTGCTGAGCCTGGCCTGGATGGCCATTTTCGGGCGCGGCTGGGTGGCGACGGCGCTGTTCCTGCTGTTTACGGGGCTGGTGCTGGTGGGCGCCTACGACATGAACCAGACGCGCCACGCGGTGCTGCGCAACTACCCGATCCTGGGCCACATGCGCTACATGCTGGAGTTCATCCGGCCCGAGATCCGCCAGTATTTCATCGAGGGCGACATCGACCCCGGCGAGCCGTTCACGCGCGCCCAGCGCAGCGTGGTCTACCAGCGCTCCAAGGGCGTGCCCGACGTGCGGCCGTTCGGCACCAAGCTGGACGTGGGTGCGGGCGGCTACGAGTGGATCAACCACTCGCTGCAGACCACGCACATCGAGTCGCACGACTTCCGCATCTGGATCGGCGGCGAACCCGGCGTGGCGCGCGAGGGCGTCTCGCCCTGCACCCAGCCCTACAACGCCAGCGTGTTCAACATCTCGGCGATGAGCTTCGGCGCGCTGTCGGCCAACGCCGTCATGGCGCTGAACCTGGGTGCCAAGATGGACGGCTTCGCGCACGACACGGGCGAGGGCGGCATCAGTCGCTACCACCGCAAGCACGGCGGCGACCTGATCTGGGAAATCGGCTCGGGCTACTTCGGCTGCCGCAACGACGACGGCAGCTTCAGCCCCGAGCTGTTTGCCAAGCAGGCGGTGGACCCGCAGGTCAAGATGATCGAGATCAAGATCAGCCAGGGCGCCAAGCCGGGCCATGGCGGCATGCTGCCGGGCGCCAAGGTGACGGAGGAGATCGCCGAGGCGCGCGGCATTCCGGTGGGCCAGGACTGCGTTTCGCCGTCGGCGCACAGCGCGTTCTCGACCCCGATCGAGCTGATGCACTTCATCGTCCGGCTGCGCGAGCTCTCGGGCGGCAAGCCGGTCGGCTTCAAGCTGTGCATCGGCCACATCTGGGAGTGGTTCGGCATCGTCAAGGCGATGCTCGAGACCGACATCACGCCCGACTACATCGTGGTCGACGGCGCCGAGGGCGGCACCGGCGCGGCACCAATCGAGTTCGCCGACCACATGGGCGCGCCGGTGCAGGAGGGGCTGAACCTGGTCAACAACACGCTGATCGGCGTCAACCTGCGGCACCGCATCAAGATCGGCGCCGCCGGCAAGGTGATCAACTCGTTCGACCTGGCGCGCATGTTCGCGCTGGGCGCCGACTGGTGCAACTCGGGGCGCGGCTTCATGATGGCGCTGGGCTGCATCCAGGCGCAGGTCTGCCACACCGGCTATTGCCCGACCGGCATCACGACGCAGGACCCGGTGCGCCAGCGCGCGCTGGTGGTTTCGGACAAGGCGCCGCGCGTGGCGCAGTACCACGCCAACACCCTGCACGCGCTCAAGGAACTGCTGCAGGCGGCCGGCCTGATGCACCCGGACCAGCTCTACACGCACCACATCGTGCGCCGCATCGACGCCACGCGCGTGCGCCTGCTGTCGGCCATGATGCCGATGATGCG
>CAYRHV010000387.1:0-2619 GCA_964424045.1 uncultured Ottowia sp.
ATCGTCATCCTGATTGCCGCCGGCCTGCTGCTGGGCCCGGTCACCGGCGTGATCACGCCCTCGCCTTCGCCGCGCGAGCTCAACAGCCTGATCGGCCTCGGGGTGGCGATCATCCTGTTCGAGGGCGGCATGTACCTGAAGCTGCGCGAGCTGCGTGACACCTGGGGCGGCGTCGGCACCCTGGTGCTGCTGGGGCCGCCGCTGACCTGGCTCATGAGCGCCTGGGCCGCGCACGACATCGGCGGCCTGAGCTGGCCGGTGGCGATCGTGATCGGCGCCATCCTGGTGGTCACGGGGCCGACCGTGATCCTGCCGCTGCTGCGCCAGGCCCGGCTGAACCGCAGGACGGCCGCGCTGCTGAAGTGGGAGGCGATCGCCAACGACCCGATGGGCGTGCTGCTGGCGGTGATGAGCTTCCAGTATTTCACCGTACGCAGTGCGACACTGACCGAGAGCCTGCAGAACCTGGGCATCGCCCTGGGCGCGGGCGCCGCGATCGGCGTCGCCGGCGGCTGGCTCACGGCGCAGCTGATCCGCCGCGGCGCGGTGCCGGTGCACCTGAAGGCGCCGATCCTGATGGTGGCGGTGCTCGGCGTCTACTGGCTGACCAACCAGATCCGCCACGAGGCCGGACTGCTTTCGGTGACCGTGATGGGCATGGTGATCGGCAACCTGCAGCTGGTGGAGCGCCAGGCGCTGCAGACGTTCCAGGAAAACCTCGGCGCGGTGCTGCTGTCGGTGCTGTTCATCGTCATCCCGGCGCAGCTGGACTGGCAGCATCTGGCGCTGATCGACTGGCGTGCCGTGCTGTTCGTGCTGGTGCTGATGTTCCTGGTGCGCCCGCTCACCGTCGGCGTGGTCACGCTGCTGGCCCCGGTGTCGCGCGAGGACCGACTGCTGCTGTCCTGGATCGCCCCACGCGGCATCGTTGCCGCCGCCACCGCCGGCCTGTTCGGCCCGGCCCTGGTGGCCGCCGGCCACCCCGACGCCGACAAGCTGCTGCCGCTGGTGTTCCTGATCATCTTCGCCACCGTGCTGGCGCACGGGCTGACGATCCGGCCACTGGCGCTGCGCCTGAAGCTGGCCGTGGCCGACAGCAACGGCCAGCTGATCGTGGGCGCCTCGGAATTCGCCGTGGCGCTGGCGCAGGCCCTGCAGCGGCTGCAGGTCGAGGTGCAGATCGTCGACGGCAGCTGGAGTCGGTTGCGGGACGCGCGCATGGCGGGCGTGCCAGTGCAATACGCGGAAGTGCTGTCGGAAGAAGGCGAGCATGCGCTCGACACCCGGCACCTGAGCCACCTGCTGTGCGCCACCGACAACGACTTCTACAACGCCCTGGTGTGCAAGGCGCAGGATGAGGTGTTCGGCCACCACCGCACCTTCCAGACCGCGACGCTCGACGCCTCGGCGCAGGAGTTCAAGCGCCTGTCGATCGACTCGCGCGGCTACTTCGCGTTTGCGCGCGACGCCAGCGCCAGCCTGCTGGCCACGCGCGTGGCCGAAGGCTGGGGCATCCTGAGCACCCGCATCACCGCAAGCCACGACTGGGACGCCCTGAAGCGCCGCCTCGACCAGGCCGACCCGGACTGGCTGCTGCTGGGCGGCATCAGCCCGAAAGGCGTGTTTCGCCTCTATTCGCCGGAGCAGCGCTTCCGGCTCGAGCCGGACTGGATCGCGATCTATTTCGCCCCGCCCGCCGGGCGTGCGCTGAAGATCGCGAAGGCTCTGGCCGATGCGGCGGCGAGCGCTGCCGTGGAAGCCCCCCGAGGACCGGTGACCCGGACCTGACGGCCGGGCGTCACGGCAGCTCAATGAGCCGCTTTGTCCCGGGCAGCGTTGAGCTGGTCGCGCGTGGCCTGCGCGGCGGCACGGGCGCGCTCGGCAAAGTCGGCGCCGCTGCCGGCATAGAGGATGGCGCGCGAGCTGTTGACGACGATCGGGCCGTCCACGCGCCAGCCAGCGCGCACCGTGGCCTCGGCGTCGCCGCCCTGGGCCCCGACACCGGGGATCAGCAGCGGCACCGTCGGCGCCAGCGCGCGCACGCGCTCGATCTCGCGCGGATAGGTGGCGCCCACCACCAAGCCGAGCTGGCCGTTGGTGTTCCACGGCCCCTGCGCCAGCGCCGCCACGTGCTCGTAAAGCAGCGGCTGGCCGTCCACGCTGGCCAGGCGCTGGTTCTGCAGGTCGTCGCCGCCGGGATTGGAGGTGCGGCACAGCAGGAAGGCGCCCTTGCCCTCGTATTTCAGGTAGGGCGCGACGGAATCGAAGCCCATGAAGGGCGACAGCGTGACGGCGTCGGCACCGTAGCGCTCGAACGCCTCCCGCGCATACTGCTCGGCCGTGCTGCCGATGTCGCCGCGCTTGGCGTCCAGGATGATCGGCACCTGCGGCGCGATGTCGCGCAGGGCGGCGATCAGGCGCTCGAGCTGGGCCTCGGCGCGCCGGGCGGCAAAGTAGGCGATCTGTGGCTTGAAGGCACACGCCAGATCCGCCGTGGCACGCGCAATGGCCAGGCAGAAGTCGGCCATGCCCTCGGCATCGCGCGCCACGCCGGCCGGAAAGCGGCCCGGGTCGGGGTCCAGCCCGACGCACAGCAGGGAATCGTTTTGCGCCTGGGCG
>CAYRHV010000388.1:0-2592 GCA_964424045.1 uncultured Ottowia sp.
TGCTGGCCACCATGTTCCTGCGCGAGCTGACGCTGTCCGTCGTGCTGTCGCGCCCGGGCAGCGAGGTGCTGGCGGTGCAGGTGCTGGCCTTCGCCGACGACGGCCTGTGGGGCCAGCTGTCGGCGCTGGGGATGCTGATGATCGCCATCTCCACCGCCCTGGTCATCGGCGCCCGCCTGGTCGGCGCGCGCTTCGGCGCCCACGAGGCCAGTGGCTGAGCCATTCGCGGCCCGGCGTCTGACTTTCCGGCAAGGAATCCCTGGCGATCGCAGGCGCGTGCTCAGCGCATCTGGAACAACTCGTGGTGGAAGCGCTGCTGCACCGGGAAACCGTGCGCGGCAAAGTCGCGCCGCAGCGCGTCCGCAAAGCCGACCGGGCCACAGAACCAGATGCTTGCCTCGCGCCAGTCGGGCACTTCGTCGCGGATGCGCTGGCCCGTCAGGCGTCCGTGCTGCGCGTCGATGAAGACATGCAGGCGCACGTCGGCGGCGTTGGCGTCGGTGGCCAATCGCGCCAGCGCCTCGCGGTCGACGTCGGCCGTGCTGTGAAACAGGTCGATGCGCTGGCCCTCGGGCCAGTTCTGGCGTCCGCGGGCGACCTGCAACCGCATGAAATCGAGGCGGCTGACGAAGGGGGTGATGCCGATGCCGGCGCCGACCCAGATCTGGCGCGTGCTGCCGTCGTCGAAGGTGAAGCAGCCGTAAGGGCCTTCGACTTTCAGCGCCTGCCCGACCTGCAGCCGCTCGCGCAGGCGACGCGTGTGGTCGCCCAGGCCCTTGATGACCGCGGTCAGTTGCGGCCGCTCGGGGTTCCAGGCCGAGGCAATGGTGTAGGGGTGGGCGCCCTCGTTCCGGTCGGACGTGGCAAAGGCGAACTGTCCCGGCCTGTGCCCTGGCCAGCCCGGTACGTCGGCGGTGATTTCAAGTGCATCCACGCCTTCGTAGTAGTTCAGCGCGGCGATCTTCGCCGGCACCTGCTGGCGCGCGCCGACGCGACGCAGCAGCACCACGATGGCGGCAACCGTGCCACCGGCAAGCAGGGCCGCCATCAGCCAGCCGATGGGCGAGCGCCAGTAGGCAAACTCCATCAGCACCACGCTGTGGAACACCAGCACCAGGTAGGCGATGGCCAGCAGCCGATGGCTCTTGTAGAACCAGTGGTAGGGAAAACGGTGGATCAGGGCCAGGGCGATCAGCGCGATGGCGGCATAAAACGTCCATTCGCCGGTGGCCTCCGCCAGGCCGCGCTGGCTGCGAAACCAGGCTTCGAAGACGTTGCCGATCGCCCCCGGTCCGCTCCCCTGCCCCCCCCACCGCCGCCGCGCGCCGGACGCTCGAGCAGACCCCAGCCGACGGCCCACTTGGGCGCATTGACCCACAGCCAGTGCAGGATGGAGAAGATCAGCGCATTGATGCCCAACCATTTGTGCAAGCGATACATCTTGTCGAGCCCGCCCAGCCACTGCTCGGGCCAGCGCGGGCGCAGTGCCAGCAGCATCGCCAGGCTCATGGCCCCCATGGCGATCAAGCCGGTGAGCTGGCGCATGTGGCCGCGCCACTCGAACAGGTTCGCGGCCTGATAGAAATGGGGCTCGGCCACGACCCACAACAGAACCAGGACGATCAGGCTGGCCCAGAAGGCACGTTGAATGTTCAGCATGGAGGCTGCTCCGTCGAGGGTTGAGGCAACGCTGAACAAGCCCCCCGCGCGCTGCGCATCCCTGACTGCGGCGGTCTGCGGCGTTGCAAATGCTCGCAATAGCGGCGGCTATTGCTGCGCTTTGCGCCTTGCATCCCATCCCCAGGCAGGGCGCGCCCCATCACGGAGACTTGTTCAGCGTCGCCTGAATACCACTGAGTCTATGGCGTGCCAATGCCGGCGCCCCCGAACCAGGAAAGTCGCCATCGTCAGCGTGGCCAGCGCGATCACGGTCAATGGCCACAAGCGGTCGGCGAGGATGTCAACGTGCGGCATGGCCGTGAGAAAGCTGCCGTCGCCGATGATCAGGAAATGGGGCAGCGGAATGGCCTGCGCCGACCATTGCGGCATCAGCGGCATGCCCTCCACCGGGGTGGCGAAGCGAGACATCAGCACTGCTGGCACGCCAGGGGCAAATGTGTCCAAGATGGCCTGCTGCTGCGTCATGCTCGAGCGTCCGGCGCGCGGCAGCCTCACGATTGACGACACCATTCGTGCGGCGACCCCCATTGCGCGATCGACCGACTCCACCAAGTGCATGAAAGCGTCTTCCATGGTCGGGTCACGGCGCTGCGCGCCGATGGCCATGCGCTCGAGCGCGTGGGCATGTCGAGCGCGATCACAGGTACACCTCCAGCGGCGCATGCGTGCAGGTCCGGTGACGTTCCACATCGCCGAATTTCTGCCGCAGCCCTTGAATTCGGCTCATTTGCCCTTATCATTAGCACTCGTTGGCAGCGAGTGCTAACAGCGCCTGCCTGCCATCGGTTCTGAGCATCCCGGTGATCCTGTCGTTCGCCGTGGATCGCAGGCCAGAAATTCCGTTCTATTTCTTGTATTTAGGAGCATCCATGAAACTGCGCCCTCTCGCCGATCGCGTGATCGTAAAGCGCC
>CAYRHV010000389.1:0-2585 GCA_964424045.1 uncultured Ottowia sp.
CGGCGAGCGTGTGGACTACCACAACGTCAAGCACTACCGCCGGCGCAAGCGCTGGCTGGCATAGCGCCTGTCTCCTGCTCCCTCTTCGCCGGGGAGAGGGCAGGGACGCGGATCCGCGGCGGCGCGTGAACGAACGCGGCGCGCCCGCTCACCAGATGCCGCGCGCCTGCACCGGCACCACGGCCTCGACGCGGCCTTCGACCAGACCGCCACGCACCGCCACCAGGCAGGCGTGCAGGCTCACGGTCGGGTCGCAGTGGCCCGGAATCAGCCACACGACGTCGCCCAGCGCGGGCAGTGCCGGCAGGTCCTGGCCCTCGCCCAGCGGTCGCAGGATGGTGTGCTCGTCGCCGCCGCCCTCGGCCGCCAGCGGCGGCTGGCCCGGCAGCGCCTGCACCATCGGCAGCCCGCTGTCCACCGCATAGGCCTTCAGGCCGGCGTCGCACACGGCATGACGCGCCGCCACGCTGATGACCTGCGAGCGCACGAACAGCGCCGGCTCGAACGGCGGCTGCGCCGCGTCGCGCTCGTTACGCAGGTAGTCGGCATCCATGAACATGAAGCTGCCCGGCTGCAGCTCGCCCCACAGGCCGCTGGCGGCCTCGTTGCCGAAGGTACCGGTGCCGCCGCCGGTGATCAGCGACGGCGCCAGCTCGGCCGCCTGCAGCAGCTCGCGCGTGTCGCGCAGCCAGTCGGCGGCACGCCCGATCGCACCCTGGCGCTCGGCGACGCCGCGCAGGTGCTGGGCCGAGCCGTGGTAGGCCTGCAGGCCGGCGTAGCGCAGGCTGGCCGAGCGACCCACCAGGCGGCGCACCAGTTCCACCGTGCGCCGGCCCGGCGGCACGCCGCAGCGACCCTGGCCGACGTCGACCTCGACGAAGACGTCGATCACCGCCCGCGTCAGCTGCATGGCCTGCGCCAGACGCTCGATGCCCTCCACGCTGTCCACCGCGATCGCCAGCTGGCCGCCCCGCAGCTTGAGCTGGTGCGCCAGCGCCGCCACGCGGCGCAGCTTGGCCACCGACACCACCTCGTTGCTGATGAACAGGTCGTTGATGCCGCCGGCCGCCAGCGCCTCGGCCTCGGCCACGGTCTGCGTGCACAGGCCGACCGCACCGGCCTGCAGCTGCATGCGCGCGAATTCGACGCTCTTGTGCATCTTGGCGTGCGGACGCAGGCGCACCCGATGCTTGGCGGCGAACTCGGTCATGCGCTGCAGGTTGCGGTTCACGGCGTCCAGATCGACCACCAGCGCCGGGGTGTCGATGGCGTCCACGCCCTGGCCGACCAGGGCATGCAGGCGTGCGAGCGTGAGTTCAGGCAGTGTGTTCATCGAGCGTGCAGTCTTCGAGGTGCAGGGTGTCGGCCCAGCCGACCAGGGTCAGGCCGCCGTCGGGCGTCCACAGCAGGCGATTGATCGCCGCGTTGCCGAGCTGCCAGCTGCGTGCGTCCTGCAGCTCCAGGCCGGTGGCGGCACGGTACAGCACGTCCAGCGCACCGCCGTGCGTGAACACGGCCACGTGGCGCCCGCCGTTGCGGGCGGCCAGCGCCTGTACGGCGCCGACGATGCGGTGGCGGAACTGGCGCAGCGACTCGCCCCCCTCCGGCGGCGTCCAGTCCGGGTCGCGGCTGCGCCAGCGCTCGGCCTGGGCGGGCTGCTCCTGGCTCACGTCGGCAAAGCGGCGCCCCTGAAAGGCGCCGAAGTGGCGCTCGCGCAGCGTCGGCGTGGCAATCAGGGCGGTCCCGGTGGCCTCGGCCGTCGGGCGCGCGGTTTCCATGGCGCGCGCCAGGTCGCTGCTGTAGATGGCGTCGATTCGATCGCGCCCGGCCAGCGCCCGCGCCAGGCGGCGCGCCTGTTCTCGGCCGGCCGCATTCAGGGCGATGTCGACGTGGCCCTGGACCCGGCCATCGCGGTTCCAGTCGGTTTCCCCATGGCGCACGAGCAGGATGCGGGTCGCTTGCATGGCCGCGATCATGCCACGCCAGGCTCCATCCGCGGCCGGCGTCCCGGGCGTGACGCATTCGGCGCGACCCGCCGGTTTAGGCTCACGCCTTGCCACCGACGATGCCGCATCCGCCCGCTCCATGACCTCGACCCCTCATGCTCCCGCCAGCGGCCACCGCCATGCCTGGGTCATCCTGCTGATCCTGTCCACCGGCTTCCTGATGAGCCAGGCCTTCCGCACCGTCGCCGCCATCATGGCGCCGCCGCTGCAGCAGGAGCTCGGCCTGAGCGCGCAGCAGCTCGGTGCATTCGCCGCCGCCTACCACTTCGCCTTTGGTGGCCTGCAGCTGCTGATGGGCATCGGCATCGACCTGCACGGCGTGCGGCGCACCATCCTCACGGTGGCGCCGCTGATGGTGCTGGGCTCGGCCCTGTCGGCACTGGCCACCGGCTTTCCCATGCTGGTGGCCGGCCAGGTGCTGATCGGCATCGGCTGCGCGCCGGCCTTCCTGGTCTGCACCGTGCACATCGCGCGCCACTTCGCGCCGCAGCGCTATGCCGCCGTCTCCAGCATCATCCTGGCCTTCGGCAGCATCGGCATGCTGCTCACCGGCACGCCGCTGGCCTGGCTGATCGAGGC
>CAYRHV010000390.1:0-2582 GCA_964424045.1 uncultured Ottowia sp.
GCCACAGCAAGTCGCCCCTGATCCACGGCCTGTTCGCGCGTGCGCTGGGCCAGGACATGGTCTACGAGGCGCTCGACGGCGGGCCCGACGAGGCCAGCTTCCGGCGTGTGCTGGATGCCTTCCGCGCCGCCGGTGGCCGCGGCCTGAACGTCACGCTGCCGTTCAAGCAGGCGGCGCTGGCGCTGGCCGACGAGGCCAGCCTCGAGGCCCGGCTGGGGGGCGCGGCCAACACGCTCAGCTTCGACGGCGGCCGCATCGCCGCGCACAACACCGACGGCATTGGCCTGGTGCGCGACCTCGAGCACAACCTGGGCCAGCCGCTCGCCGGCTGCTCGATCCTGCTGCTGGGCGCGGGTGGTGCCACGCGCGGCGTCCTGCTGCCGCTGGCGCGCGCCGGGGCGGTGCGCATCGTCATCGCCAACCGCACGGCGCCGAAGGCACGCGCCCTGGCGACCGAGCAGGCGCCGCACGCCGGCGCCTGCGTGCTCGAAGGCGGCGGCTACGAGATGCTGGTGCAGGAAGCCGTCTTCGACCTCGTCATCAATGCCACCTCGGCCAGCCTGGTCGGCGCCGCACCGGCTGTCCCACCGGCCAGCTTCGGCGCCGGCACGCTGGCTTACGACATGGTGTATGGCCGCGGCCTGACGCCCTTTCTGGCGCTGGCACGCACCGCCGGTTGCACGCGTCTGGCCGACGGCGTGGGCATGCTGGTCGAGCAGGCGGCCGAATCCTTTGCCCGGTGGCGCGGCACGCGTCCGGACACGCGCGAGGCGCTGGCGCGGCTGACCGTGCCGCTGAGCTGATCCACAATGGCGGCCATGAAGCTCCTTGTCCTGCACGGCGTCAACCTCAACATGTTCGGCCAGCGCGACCCGGCGCACTACGGCAGCGCGACGCTGGCCGACATCGACAGCGCGTTGCTGCAGCTGGCCGGCGAGCTGGGCGCGGAGGTCGAGAGCTTCCAGACCAACCACGAAGGGGTGATGTGCGAGCGCATCCACCAGGCGCATCGCGACGCAGTAGACGGCGTGCTGATCAATGCCGGTGCCTGGACCCACACCAGCATTGCCATCCGCGACGCGCTGGCGATCCTGCGCGGCCCGATCGTCGAGGTCCACATGAGCAACATCCACGCGCGCGAGCCGTTCCGGCAGCGTTCGTACATCGCCGCCATCGCCAGCGGCCAGATCTGCGGCTTTGGCGTCGATTCCTACCTGCTGGGCCTGCGCGCGCTGGCGGGGCGAGTCGCGGCCGCAGGGCAAGAGTGAGGACCATCGATGGGAAAACGCCTCAGCCAGATCGCCACCCGCACCGGTGACGACGGCACCACCGGCCTGGGCAACAACACCCGGGTTTCCAAGGCCAGCGGGCGCCCGCATGCCATGGGCGACGTCGACGAGCTGAACAGCCACATCGGCGTGCTGCTGACCGAGACGCTGCCGCAGGACGTGCGCACGCTGCTGACCGACATCCAGCAGCAGCTGTTCAACCTGGGCGGCGAGATCTCGATCCCCGGCTTCGAGCTGCTCAAGGACGATGCGCTGGCACACCTGGACGAGGCGCTGAAGCACTACAACGCCACGCTGCCCCGGCTGGAGGAGTTCATCCTGCCGGGCGGCACGCGCGCCGGTGCGCAGGCGCACGTGTGCCGCACCGTGGCGCGCCGCGCCGAGCGCAGCGTGGTGGCGCTGGGCGAGCAGGAGGAGCTGCGCGCGGCGCCGCGGCGCTACCTGAACCGCCTGTCGGACCTGATGTTCGTGCTGGCGCGCGTGCTCAACCGCAGCGACGGCCAGCAGCCGGGCGAGGTCTACTGGGCCAGCGAAAAGCTGCAGCGCGGCGAAACCGGGGACTGAAGGCGGCGCCGGCCGGCGCTGGGTGAATCCCGAATGGCGCGACCCCGGGATCGGCGAGTAGCATGGCCCCCTTTGTCGAGTTTCCGGAGGAACACCCCATGCGATTGAAAGTCAAGCTCGCCGCCGGCCTGGCGGCCGGCCTGCTGGCCCTGGGCGGCACTGCGCTGGCGCAGAAGGCCCAGTTCGTCAACGTCCTGACCGGCGGCCAGAGCGGCGTCTATTACCCGGTCGGCGTGGCCCTGTCGCAGCTGTTCGGCAAGGCGCTGCCCGACGTGCGCAGCACGGCCCAGGTGACCAAGGCCTCGGCCGAGAACCTGAACCTGCTGCAGGCCGGGCGCGGCGAGGTCGCGTTCACGCTGGGCGACGCGGTGGAAGATGCCTGGTCGGGCAACGCCGAGGCGGGCTTTCCCAACAAGCTCGACCGGCTGCGCGGGTTTTCCGCCACCTACAACAACGTCATCCAGATCGTCGCCAGCGAGGAGTCGGGCATCAGGACGCTGGCCGACCTGAAGGGCAAGCGCCTGTCGGTGGGCGCCGCCAAGTCGGGCACCGAGCTGAACGCGCGCGCCATCCTGAAGGCCGGCGGGCTGAGCTACGCCGACCTCGGCAAGGTCGAATACCTGCCGTTCGGCGAGTCGGTCGAGCTGATGAAGAACCGCCAGCTCGACGCCACGCTGCAGTCGGCCGGCCTGGGCGTGGCCTCGATCCGCGACCTCGCCAGCTCGGTCA
>CAYRHV010000391.1:0-2577 GCA_964424045.1 uncultured Ottowia sp.
CGGCCAGAGCGCGCGCACGCGCGCCAGGTCCTCGGGCGTGTCGACCCCGGGGCTGGGCGCCGCGTGCGTCACGTGCACCGCGATGCGGTGGCCGTGCCAGAGCGCGCGCAGCTGCTCCAGCGCCTCGCACTGCTCCAGCGGCGCCGGCGTGAGCCGGGCGAAGGCGCGCAGGAAGCGCGCGCGGTAGCTGTAGATGCCGATGTGGCGCAGCGGCGCCGGGGCGCTGGGCAGGGCCTGGATGCCGCCGGCAAAGCCGTCGCGCCACCAGGGCAGGGGCGCGCGCGAGAAGGTCAGCGCCAGTCCCTGCGCGTCGGTGATCACCTTGACCACGTTGGGATTCACGAAGTCCTCGACCTGCGCGATCGGGTGCGCGGCCGTGCCCATCTCGGCCTGGGCGTGCTCGGCCAGCAGGCCGGCCACGGCGTCGATCAGCGCCGGCTCGATCAGCGGCTCGTCGCCCTGCACGTTGACCACCACCGCGTCGCCGTCCAGGCCCAGCGTCTCGCAGGCCTCGGCCAGGCGGTCGCTGCCGCTGGCGTGGTCGGCGCGCGTGGCGATGGCCGGCACGCCGTGCGCCGCGCAGGCGGCCAGGATCTCGGGCGCGTCGGCGGCCACCACCACGCGCGTCGCGCCCGAGCGCGCGGCGCGCTCGGCCACGCGCACCACCATCGGCTTGCCGGCGATGTCGGCCAGCGGCTTGTCCGGCAGCCGGGTCGAGGCCAGGCGGGCCGGGATCAGGACGGTGAAGCCGCCGCTCATTCGACGCCGATCCGCGCCTGTTCGTCGTCGGCGTTGAACACCAGCAGGCGCGGCCAGTTGAGCCAGGCGACGCCCAGGCCGGCGTGGTTCGGGTTGCCGTTGCGCGCGAACGCTGCCAGGCTGGCCATCATGGCCGTCGACAGCGCCGTGCGGCCGGCCGCGCCGGCGGCGTTGCTGGCGATCACGTTGGCATACAGCGAGGGCCCGAAGTTGCCCAGCACGAAAGGCAGGTCGAACAGGTGGGCGGCGCCGTAGATGGCGTCCCAGGGCGGGGCCTCGCGTGCCCAGTCGAAGCGGTAGCTCCAGACCCGGTCCGGCTGGCGCTGGACCAGGGCGCCCAGCAGGTTGTCGCGCAGGGCGACGAAGAACTTGCCGTCCAGCTCGGCGATCGCGGCGTCGTAGGCCGCGCGGTCCGGGTAGGACGGGTCGATGACGTCGGCAAAGCGCGCGTCGCGCAGGCGCGCCGGGTCGGTGAGCAGGGCGAACAGCTCGGTCTCCGGCAGCCGGATGCCGGGCTTGCCGCCGATCAGCGGCAGCCAGGTCGAGAGCAGCTTGCACTCGCTGGCCGTCAGGCCGGCCAGCACCGGCACCTGCGGGAAGTCGCCGGCCAGGATGGCGGCGATCGGATCGCTGGCCACCACCGTGCCTTCCGGGATCGGCCCGGTGGCCGTGGTGTTGCCGATGCCGCCCACGCTGCGCTGCCCGACCCGCAGCAGGGTGCTGGCCGGCTTGGCGCGCAGGTAGGCGGCGATCTCGGCATTGCCGTGCTGCCCGGCCCAGGCGAGCGCCGCCGCCGCGTCGGCAGCCGTGCCGTCGTCGATCAGCAGCTTGGCCAGCAGCAGGCCGGACATCTGCTCGTAGAACGCCACCGGGCTGAGCGCCGGGATGTAGCCGTGGTTGCCCTGCAGGTCGTTGACGGGCTCGGGAAAGCCCGGGCTGCCGGCCACCGAGATGCCGCCCGACAGCGGCGCCAGCCGGTGGAACAGGCCGGCGCTGCGTCCGCCGGGCGCGGTAAACACCGCCAGGATGTTGATGGCGCCGGCCGACTGGCCGCTCAGCGTGACGTTGCCGGGGTCGCCGCCGAAGGCCTCGATGTTGTCCTGCACGAAGCGCAGCGCGGCGATGATGTCCAGCACCGCGTAGTTGCCCGACATGTCGTCCGCCGTCAGCGTCGGATCGGCCTCGGGGTCGCGCAGCGCCGGATGCCGGAAGAAGCCCAGCTGCCCGAGCCGGTAGTTGGCACTCACTACGACGGCGTCGGCTCCGCGCGCCAGCGCTGCGCCGTCGTAGAGCGGATCGCCGCTGTAGCCGCTGACGTTGCTGCCGCCGTGGATGAAGACGATCACCGGCAGCCCGGTGGCTTCACTGGCCGGGCGCCAGATGTTGAGCGTCAGGCAGTCCTCGCTGCCGGGCGTGTGGCCGCTGGCGATGTGGGCGCTCACCGAGGCGTCCAGGCTGTTGCTCGCGCCCGGGCTGTACATGCGCGGGTTCTGGATGCAGCCGGCGCCGAACTGCGTGGCCTGCAGCGGCTCGTGCCAGGGCTCGGGCGGGCGCGGCGCCTTCCAGCGCAGCGCGCCCACCGGCGGGCGGGCAAAGGGAATGCCTTTCCAGGACAGGGTGCCCGTCGCGGTGCGGTCATCGACGCCGGTCACGGGGCCGTAGCGGGTGTTGCGGGTCAGCTGCGTCATCCGGGCACCTTCACTCGACCAGCGGCGTGCGCGGCGGCAGCGCCTCCAGCTCGGCGTCGGACAGCGTGCGCGCCTCGTCCTCCAGCATGATCGGGATGCCGTCGCGGATCGGGTAGGCCAGGCGCGCCGA
>CAYRHV010000392.1:0-2568 GCA_964424045.1 uncultured Ottowia sp.
ACCACGGCGTGGTCGGGGCGGTTGAACTCGGCCGCCAGCAGCTTTTCGGCCAGCGCCATGCCGACCGCGTTGGCCAGGCCCTGGCCGAGCGGGCCGGTGGTGGTCTCCACGCCCGGCGTCACGCCGACCTCGGGGTGGCCGGCAGTCTTGCTGTGCAGCTGGCGGAAGTTCTTCAGCTCCTGCAGCGGCAGCTCGTAGCCGGTCAGGTGCAGCAGGGAATACAGCAGCATCGAGCCGTGCCCGTTGGACAGCACGAAACGGTCGCGGTTGGCCCAGTGCGGGTTTGCCGGGTTGTGCCGCAGGTGGCGTCCCCACAGCGCCACCGCCATTTCGGCCATGCCCATGGGTGCGCCCGGATGGCCGGATCTGGCTTGCTGGACGGCGTCCATGGCCAGGGCGCGGATCGCGTTGGCCATGCGGGAGGTGTTTGCCATGAAGCGGCTCCGAAAGGGCAGTACAGGGTGGGTAAACGCTTGATTTTAGCGGGCCCAGGCACGGCGGCCCGGCGGGGTCCGGCATCTCCCCAATCGCCGTGGGCTGCGGCGGCCGGCGCCGCGCCGGCCGCCGGTGTTCAGCCGGGCGGGGCGGCCAGCAGGATGGCGCGCAGCAGGTTGCGGCTGTGGGCGCCAAAGCGGCGCATCAGCGTGCCGATGCTGGCCTCCAGTGCCGCCTGGCCGGCGCTGCCCTGGCGCGCGATCTCGGCCATCAGGTCGATGTTGCCGGCGTGCACGCCGAAGTCGAAGCCCGGGTCGTCCACGTAGCCGCGTGGCGCGCTGGCCAGCATCTGCGCCGTCACCGGCTGGCCGCTGGCGTGCGCCTCGCGCGCCACGACGTCGCGCAGCGTGGTGTCGTCCCAGGGCGGGTAGCCGGCGTCGCTGCCGGTGTCGTGCAGCGCCTGCTCCAGCGGGCCGGCCTGACGCGCGGCGGCACTGGCCTGGATCATCTGGCTTTCGTAGCGTTCGAGCACGAAGTGGCGATTCGACAGCAGCACCACCATGTCGTCCCGCTGGCCCGGCATGCCGAGCACCGCCAGCAGCTGGATGCCGATCAGCCGCGCGGTGGAAAAGCCCGGTGCCAGGCTGGCGTGGTAGGGCTGGGTCAGGTCCTGCACGTAGTGCAGCGCCAGCCCGGCGAAGCGCCAGCCCCAGTAGGGGTGGCCGCGCTCGAAGGCCAGGCGCGACAGGCCCTGGTACTGGTGCAGGCGCAGCCGCGGGTAGGTGCGCTTGAGAAAGCCGGCAGCGGCATAGATGATGCGCGACTCGTGCCAGTAGCCCATGTGGAACGGCGCCTGGGTGGCGAAGTCCAGCGCCGGGTTGCCGAACGGCAACGGGCCGAAGCCGTAGCGCGGACCCCAGGCCGACGGGCTGTCGGACCACAGGTTGACGTCCATGCCGTAGTCGGGCTCGTCGCTGGCCGAGGCCAGCACCGCCAGCGGCGCCACCGGCTCGCCGGCGCGCAGGCGCACGAAGCGGTGCCGGTTCTCGCCGTCCTTCGCGCGCAGCGGCAGGGCGTTGACGGCGTCATGCGGCATCGGTTCGGCCGTCGGCTCGGGGCCCCAGGGGTCGGGCTGGACGTAGAGCGCCAGCCGGCTGTCGGGCGAGACGCGCAGCCCCATCAGGAAGGCCTGGCGCAGCGCCGGCGCGTCCTGCGCGGCGACAGCGGGGTCGAAGCGCAGCTCGGCTGGCAGCGGCGGGTAGTGCGGAATATTGGCCTGGGCCCAGGCGTCCTGCTGGTCCAGCAGCGCGGCGATCGGCCCGGCCTCGGCGGCGAGGAAGTCCTCCAGCGGCTCGGCCGCCACGGCTGGCGCCTGCGCCACCTCGGGCAGGTGCTCGAAGGCGCGGTAGCTGGCCAGCGCGTGATTGCTCCAGGCCATCGCCGGGCCGCAGGCGCCCAGGGCCAGGGCGGCGGCAACAAACCAGCGTTTCAGGGTGGCGTGCGGGCGCTTCATTCGCGCGAAGGGTAACCGGTGATGGCGCGGATGTCGCGGTAGAGCGGTCGCAGGCGCCGGTACATGCGGCGGTAGACGCGCCGATACAGCTGCTCGTAGGTACGCGCGTGTTCGGGCTCGGGCTGGAACACGCGGCCGACGCGCGTCATGGCGGCCACGGCGGTGGCGAAGTTGGGGTGCAGGCCCAGGCCGACGCTGGCCACGATGGCGGCGCCCAGGCCGCTGGCTTCCAGCTGGTGCGGGCGCTCGGCCGGCCGGTTGAACACGTTGGCGGTGATCTGCAGCGCGGCGTCGCTTTGCGCGCCGCCGCCGGCCACGCGCACGCGTGTGATGGGCGTGCCGCTGCGCTGCTCGATGCGTTCGGTGGCCTCGCGCAGGGCATAGGCCAGGCCTTCGAGGATGGCGCGATACACGTCGGCGCGCGTGTGCACGTCGCCAAAACCGATGATGGCGCCCTTGGCCTCGGGGCCGGGCAGCTTGATGCCGGGGTTCCAGTAGGGCTGCAGCAGCAGGCCCTGGGCGCCCGGCGGCACGGCGCCCACCAGTTCGTCGAACAGGGCCTCGGGGGCGATGCCGCGTTCACGGGCCAGCGCTTCCTCGTGCTGGCCGAACTGCTCGCG
>CAYRHV010000393.1:0-2558 GCA_964424045.1 uncultured Ottowia sp.
CTGGCCACGCGCGAGCAGTCGCTGGCGCTGGTGCGCCTGCGCTTCGAGCACGGCGCCTCGTCGGCGCTGGAGCTGCGCCAGGCCGAGTCGCTGATCGCGGCGGCCCAGGCCACGCGCGCCCAGCAGCAGCGCCTGCGCGCACAGGACATCAACCTGCTGACCCTGCTGGTCGGCGCGCCGCTGCCCGAGCGCCTGCTGCCGGCCGTGCCCGAAATCGGCACGGCCCAGGCACCGACCCCGTCCGAGCCCGTCACTGCGGCGCGGCCGACACCCGAGCTGCCCGGCTTCGCCGCCATCCCCGCCGGCCTGCCGTCCGACCTGCTGCTGCGCCGGCCCGACGTGCGCGCCGCCGAGCAGCAGCTGATCGCCGCCAACGCCAACATCGGCGCCGCGCGCGCCAACTTCTTCCCGCGCATCACGCTCACCGCCAGCCTGGGCCGCGTCAGCACCGACCTGGACGGGCTGATCGGCAGCGGCGGCAGCGGCGCCTGGTCCTTCGGCCCCGCCCTCACGCTGCCGCTGTTCGACATGGGGCGCAACCAGGCCACCCTGGACGCCGCCCGGGCGGGACGCGAAATCGCCGTGGCGCAATACGAGAAGGCGATCCAGTCGGCCTTCCGCGAGGTTGCCGACGCCCTGGCGAGCCGGGCCACCCTGGGCGACCAGCTCGACGCCATGCGGGCCCAGGCCGAGGCCGAACGCCAGCGTTTCGAACTGGTGGAACTGCGCTTTCGCAACGGCGTGGCCAGCCACCTCGACCTGCTGGACGCCCAACGCTCGCTGTTTGCCACGCAGCAGGCGCTGGCCCAGGCCCAGCTGGCGCAGCGTGCCGCCGACGTCGAGCTCTACAAGGCTCTGGGTGGCGGCTGGGTCGAGCCCGACACGACCGGCTGACGCCCGCAGCACGGGCGGTGCCGGGCCTGGCACCGGATCCCGCTGGCGTCCGGACCGGGCCCTATAATTGATTTGCGTTGCGTGCGCCCGCCGGAACCGATCCGGCCGTCGTGGCGCGCGCGACGCCGACGGAACAACGAACACCACAGCCCGAGGACGCAATGAGCGACAGCACGCACGAGCCAGCCCACGAGGACACGATCCCCGGTCCGATCAAGACCCCGACGCAATTGTTCTGGATCAGCCTGGCCGGGTTTGCGGTGCCGATCCTGGCCATCATCGGCCTGGCGTCCTGGATCGACTCCCGGCCCCTGATGTCGCCTGGCGAGACCAACGCGGCGGAAAAGGTCGCAGCCCGGATCCAGAAAGTCGGCACGGTCGAGATCCGCGACGCCGACCGGCCGCTGGCCAGTGGCGAGGACGTCTATAACGCGCAGTGCATGGCCTGCCACGCGACCGGCGTCGCCGACGCGCCCAAGCTGGGCGATGCCGGAGACTGGGCGCCGCGCATCAAGCTGGGCTATGAAGCCCTGCTGGGCTCGGCCCTGAACGGCAAGGGCGCGATGGCGCCGCAGGGCGGCGGCAACTACTCCGACGTCGAGATCGGCCGCGCCGTGGTCTACATGGCCAATGCGGCCGGCGCCAAGTTCGACGATCCGGCGAGCGCCGAAGCCACCGCCAGCGCAGCCGCACCGGCGCCTGCCGAGTCGGCCCCGGCCGCGCCTGCCGCCGCGGAAAGCGCGCCTGCGGCACCGGCGGCTGAAGCGCCTGCGGCAGCCGAGGCGGCACCCGCCGCTGCGAGTGGGTCGATCGACGTCGCGGCCGGCAAGGCCCTCTATGACAAATCCTGTCTTGCCTGCCACGGCACCGGCGTCGCCGGCGCACCCAAGCTGGGCGACAAGGCCGCCTGGGGACCGCGCATCGCCGAAGGCATGGATGCCATGATGCACATCGCCATCAACGGCAAGGGCGCGATGCCGCCCCGCGGTGCCACCACCGCCACCGACGACGAACTGCGCGCGGCGGTGGAATACATGGTGCAGGCGGCGCAGTAAGCCCCGGCACGCACACCATCCCCAACAGGCCGGCGCACGCCGGCCTTTTTCATGCCACGGCCTCAGCTGCCGGGAGCCAGCGCCTGCGGGCTCGGCACGTAGCCGAAGCGCGCCGCCAGCGTGCCGGACTCGATCGTCAGCGGCGTCCAGTCGCCGCGCTCGATCCGCTCGGCGACGGCGTGCACGTCCTGGCTGTGCACCAGCCCCAGGCCCAGGTCGGTCTGCAGCAGCACGTGCCCCAGCTCATCGACCCAGACCCGATCCACCCGCGCCGGCCGGCCGGTGTGCGATTGCAAGCCGCCGTCATCGCCCAGGCGCCAGATCCAGGGCGTGAACTCGAGCTCGACGAAGACGCGCTGCGGCCCATTCTGGAAGAACCAGCGGCCGCGCTCGTCGACCTCGTAGTTGCGGCCGATGAAGGCGATCAGGCCTTCGTGCTGCAGCCGGTCGCCGCGCGCCCCCGGCCGGCCACTGGCAAAGGCGCCGCAGGCCTGAGCCGCCTCGTCACGCAGGTACCAGTGCCCACGCATGTCCAGGCCGAGCCAGCCGAAGCACTCGGGCACGTGGGGCCAGCGCGCCATGGCCTGGCGCACGATCTCATCCATGCGG
>CAYRHV010000394.1:0-2552 GCA_964424045.1 uncultured Ottowia sp.
TGTCTGTGCCATCAACTGGTTCCAGGGGATGCCTCGGCGCCATCGAACAGCCCGCGCAGGCTGGCACGCGCCACCTCGATGATGACCTGCCGGTCCTCGGGCGTGAGCGCCTGGTTGCCGGCGAAGCGCTGCTCGACCGGCTGCAGGTGCTGCTGCGCCGCCGCGCGCACGCGGTCCACGGCCTCGAACCACTGCGCTTCGGGGCAGGCGTCGAGCAGGCCCTCCATCGCCGCCACCAGCACCGCCAGCTGCTCCAGCGCCGACATCGGATCGCGCTCGCGCTGGCGCAGCGCGGCGCGCACGGCGGCGCCGCGCGCCAGCCGCGCACGCGCGCCCTCGTCGAGCCGGGTGCCGAAGCGCGCGAACTCCTCCAGCTCCTCGAACTGCGACAGCGTCACGCGCAGGCTGCCGGCCACGCCGCGCAGCGCCTTGCCCTGCGCCTTGCCGCCGACACGCGAGACCGACAGCCCCAGGTCCACGGCCGGGAACTGGTTCTTGCGCACCTGGCGCGGCGACAGGTAGATCTGGCCGTCGGTGATCGAGATCAGGTTGGTCGGGATGTAGGCCGACAGGTTCTCGGCCTCGGTCTCGACCACCGGCAGCGCCGTGATCGAGCCGCCGCCGATGCGCGCGCCGCGCTGGCCGGCGCGCTCCAGCAGGCGCGCGTGCAGGTAGAAGATGTCGCCCGGAAAGGCCTCGCGCCCGGGCGGGCGGCGCAGCAGCAGCGACAGCTCGCGGTAGGCGCGCGCGTGGTGCGTCATGTCGTCCAGCACCAGCAGCACGTCGCGCCCCTGGGCGGCGAAGTGTTCGGCCATGCTCATGGCGGCGTAGGGCGCGACGTAGGCCAGGCCCGGCGCCTCCTCGTCGCCGGCGTGGACGACGATGCTGCGCGCCAGCATGCCGCCCGCGCGCAGCGCGCCAATGACGCGCGCCACGGCGTCGCCGCGCTGGCCGATGGCGCAGTAGACGCACACCACGTCGGTGCGCCGCTGATTCAGCATGGCGTCGATGGCGAGCGAGGTCTTGCCGGTCTGGCGGTCGCCGATGATGAGCTGGCGCTGCCCCAGGCCGACCGGGATCGCCGCGTCCACCACCTTGATGCCGGTGGCCAGCGGGCGCGTCACCGGCGCGCGCTCCAGCAGCTGCGGTGCCGCGCATTCCACCGGCCGGCGCGCCGTGCCGGCCAACGGCGCGCCGCCGTCCAGCGGCCGGCCCAGCGCATCGACCACGCGCCCCAGCAGCTGCTCGCCCACGGGCACGCTCACCACCTTGCGCGTGCGGTGCACCGCCTCGCCCAGGGCGATGGCCTGCGCCGGCCCGAGCAGCACCACGCCCAGGCGGCCGGGCTCCAGGTCCAGCGCCACGCCACGCACGCCGCCGGCAAAGGCCACCAGTTCGTCGGCCAGCGCACGCGCCAGCCCGCCGACGATGGCGACGCCATTGCCGACCTCGGTGACGTGGCCGATCTCGCTCAGCAGCGGCGCCGGCGCCGGCGTCGCCAGCAGCGCCTGGCGCCAGCGCTCGAAGCCCTGGTCGTCGGTGGCGGCGGCACGGCCGGGGGATGGTTCAGGCGTCATGGCGCGGCAGCTGGGCCGCCAGGCTGGCGGCCTGGTCCTGCATCAGCGCGGCGTCGAACTCGTCCATGTAGCTGTCGACGGTCCAGGCCACGCGCGCGCCGCCGACCTGCAGCACCACGCCCGGCGCCTGCTCGGCGTCGACGACGAACTCGAGCGCCACGCCCGGCAGCCGCGGTGCCAGCCCGGCCTGCAGCGCCTGCTGCTGTGCCGCCGCCAAGGGTGCGTGGGTGGTGACGCGTGCCTGCCGGCTGGCGCCGACGGCGGCGCGCAGCTCGGCGTCCATCGCGGCCAGGCGCCGGCCCAGCTGGCGCGCCACCGCGGCCTCAAGCTCTTCGTCCGCCAGCTCGTGCAGCGCCTTGCGCGTGAGCTCGAGCAGGGTGAGCGCGCCGGCGCCGCGCAGCCGCGTCATGAAGGCCTGGCGCTCGTGCTCCAGATGCCCCTGCCAGGCCTGGCGCTGGCGCTCCAGCTCGGCGCGCGTCTCGGCCAGCAGCTGCGCGCGCTGCTGCTCGGTGTCCTGCAGCGCCTCGGCCACCACCTGGCCCTGCGCGGCGACGCTGTGCTCGGTCTGTCGCAGGAAGCGCTGCTCGGCCGCCTGCGCCTGCGCGCGCGCCGCGTCGGCCGCCGCCATGCGGCGCGCGATCTCGGCCTCGCGCGCGTCGATGCCGGCCAGGATGGGGCGATACAGGAAGCGCCGCAGCAGCCACACCAGCAGCAGGAAGTTGGCCAGCTGCGCGACCACCGTGATCCAGTCGACCGACATCGCGTTCAGCCTCCGACGGTCAGCCTGACGGCGTCCCAGAACGGGTTGGCGAAGATCAGGATCAACGCCACCACGAAGCAGTAGATGCCCGAGGACTCGACCATCGCCAGGCTCACGAACAGGGTGCGCGACAGCGTCGGCGCGGCGTCCGGCTGCTGGGCGATGGCGCTCATCGCCGCCGCCGCCGCGCGGCCTTCGCCCATGGCGGCGCCGAA
>CAYRHV010000395.1:0-2545 GCA_964424045.1 uncultured Ottowia sp.
CCCATGGCCGATACATGGCTGAGCAGCCTCATCACCGCCACCCCGCAAGAGGGCTTCGAGCTGGCCATCGCCATGAGTCGCCGCGGCGTCAAATACACCCAGCCCGACGCCGCCGTGCTGCACAAGCTGCGCCCCGAATACTCCAATGACGCGCACGAACTGACCGCCGCTTCGCAGGTGATCGCCATCAATTTCCAGACCGTGGCTGCCGCCAACAACTACTGGCGCAAGTAGACTGCCACCCGGCTGTGGACATCGGTTCATGCCGCTGGACTTGAGCAGCGACCGCCGCTGCTCCACCAGCACGCGCAGGGCCCGTCTCCCCCACAGCGAGACCCTTGCCGAGCGCGCCTTCGGCGGCCTCGAAGCCCCGAAGCACGAGGTTGGCAAAACACCCCTCGTGCAGCGCTTCCCACGGGCGTGCGGCCAGATCGAGCCTGCGTCCGCCAGCCTGGTCGACCCCCATTCGCACGGGCGGTGTGGGTTGCGACGTCAATGATCGCGGTCCTGAGCTTCGTCAATCCCCTGACCGTCATCTTCACCGACCGGGCTGTTCTTCGATCGCCTGATCGGTCCCGCACTGGCCTGTGGCATGGGCCTGTCGTTGGCACGCGGAGGGTCAAGCTGGACTGGCGTCCGCAGGCGTCACGGCGCGAACCCTCGACTGCGCGCAAAAGCGACGCGGCGTGTCCGGAACGGATGCCGACAGCGAGCGTGCCGCATGCCGCGGGGCCGCCACCACCCATCCGGCATCGACGACGGGCGGTCAATTGCCGGACTCGGGTTCCATGCTCCCGTGGCACAGTCCAGGGTCGGAAAAGCCATGAACATCGAAAGCATCAAGGGCCGCCTGACGTTTCTCCAGGAGGCGGAACAGCTCAAGAGCGTGCTGCGCAGCGCGCACACCTCGACCGGCAGGACGGAGAGCACCGCCGAACACACGTGGCGCCTGTGCCTGATGGCCATGATCTTCGAGGACAAGCTGGCCGGCATGGACCTGCTCAAGATCCTGAAGATGTGCCTCATCCACGACCTGGGTGAAGCCATCCACGGCGACATTCCCGCTGTCGAGCAAAGCCGACACCCCGACAAGAGCGCCCGGGAACAGGCCGATCTCCTGCACCTGACGCGTGCGCTGGACGAGCCGCAGCGGGCCGGCATCCTGGCGCTGTGGCAGGAATACGAAGACGCCGCCTCGCCCGAGGCGAAGGCCGTGAAGGCGCTGGACAAGCTGGAAACCATCCTCCAGCACAACCAGGGGCTCAACCCGCCCGGCTTCGACTATGCCTTCAACCTGTCCTATGGCCAGCAGCACACCCGCGCCGACCCGCTGTTCGCGCTGATGCGCAGCATCCTCGATGAAGGCACGCGCCGGAGGATCGCCGAAAGCGACAACGGCAACCCGGGCTAGCTAGTCGAACACGGCGCGTCCCGCCACGCGCGCCAGCAGGCGCAGGTCGGGGCCGACACGCGTCGCGTCCCGGTACTCCAGCCGCACGCCCTGCGCCAGCTCGGTAAACGGGCCCAGGGCCGCCAGGCCCGCCCCCTCGCCCAGCAGCAGCGCGGCCTGGTAGAGCAGCAGTTCGTCCACCAGGCCGGCGCGCCAGAGCGCGCCATTGACGCCGGCGCCGGCCTCGATGTGCAGTTCGTTCACCTCACAGGCCGCCAGGTCGCGCAGCACCGCCGGCAGGTCGACCCGCCCGCCACCGTCCGGCTGGATCACCACCTCGGCCCCGCGCGCCCGCAAGGGCGCCGCCAGGCCGGCGTCGGCGCTGGCGGTGTAGATGCGCACCCGGCGCCCGGCCACCTGCCACAGCGCGGCGTCGGCCGGTGTGCGCAGCCGGCTGTCGACGATGGCCAGCAGGGGCTGGCGCGTGACGCCAGGCTGACGCACGTCCAGGCGCGGGTCGTCGCCCAGCACGGTGCCGATGCCGGTCAGGATGGCGCCAGCGCGTGCGCGCCAGGCGTGGCCGTCGTCCCGCGCTGCCGCGCTGGTGATCCACTGGCTGGCGCCGTTCGGCAGGGCCGTGCGGCCATCGAGCGAGGCTGCCGCCTTCATGCGCACCCAGGGGATGCCGCGCCGCATGCGGCTGAAGAAACCCAGATTGAGCTCGCGCGCAGCGGCGGCACCGGGCCCCACCTCGACGGCGACGCCCGCAGCCCGCAGGCGCGCCAGGCCCTGACCGGCGACGCGCGGGTTCGGATCTTCCAGCGCCGCCACGACCCGGCTCACGCCGGCGGCGATCAACGCGTCGCAGCAGGGCCCCGTGCGGCCCTGGTGGGCGCAGGGCTCGAGCGTGACGTAGGTTGTGGCGCCCTGCGTGGCGTGGCCGTGCGCGGCGGCGCCGCGCAGCGCCATGACCTCGGCGTGCGCCTGGCCGGTGGCCTGGGTCCGGCCCTCGCCGATCACCTCGCCGCGCGCGTTCACCAGCACACAGCCCACGGCCGGATTGGGCGGGCACACCAGGCGCGCGCCCTCGGCCAGCGCCAGGGCCCTGGCCATGAATGCGTCGGCGGCATCTGGGGACATGGCGGCAGCGATCAG
>CAYRHV010000396.1:0-2542 GCA_964424045.1 uncultured Ottowia sp.
CGCGCTACGCCGTCAACAAGGAGCGCATGACGCGCCTGGCCGAATACAGCCGCGACTGCCTGCGCGCGCTGCGCCAGGACACCGGCATCGAATACGAACAACGCACCCTGGGCACGCTGCAGGTGTTCCGCAGCGCGGCGCAGCTGGACGCGGCACGTCGCGACACCGCCGTGCTGGACGAGTGCGGCGTGCCGTATCGCCTGATGACCGATCCGGCCGAGCTGGCCGAATACGAGCCAGCGCTGGCGCAGGCACGCGGCCTGGTCGGCGGCCTGCACCTGCCGGGCGACGAGACCGGCGACTGCCAGCGCTTCACGACCGAGCTGGCCGAGCGTGCGCGCGGCCTGGGCGTGCGCTTTCGCTTCGACACCCGGATCGACGGCCTGGAGACCCGCGGCCAGCAGATCAGCGGCGTGCGCCTGGCCGATGGCCGGCTGCGCACTGCCGACCGCTACCTGCTGGCGCTGGGCAGCTACTCGCGCGCCCTGCTGAGCCCCCTCGGCCTGGACCTGCCGGTGTATCCGGTCAAGGGCTATTCACTCACCGTGCCGATCGTCGATGCCGAACGCGCCCCGCGCTCGACCGTGATGGACGAGACCTACAAGGTGGCGCTGACGCGCTTCGACGACCGCATCCGCGTCGGCGGCATGGCCGAGCTGGGCGGCTTCGACCTGCGCCTGAACCCGCGCCGGCGCGAGACGCTGGAAATGGTGCTGGGCAAGCTGTTCACCGGCGGCGACATGGCGCGCGCCGAGTTCTGGACCGGCCTGCGTCCGATGACGCCCGACGGCACCCCCATCGTCGGCGCCACGCGCTACGCCAACCTGATGCTCAGCACCGGCCACGGCACCCTGGGCTGGACCATGGCGGCCGGCTCCGGCAAGCTGGTGGCGGACCTGACGCTGGGCCGGCGGCCCGACATCCGCACCGATGGGCTGGGGCTGGAACGCTATTCAAGGCAGCGTTATCCGGGCTTGACTGGCGGACACCAGAGACCGATTGCGGCATGACAAATGACGCCGGCTGCGCCGGGCATGACAGATGACGGAACGCCATGGGTCATCGAAGCGCAGCGAGGTCATTTGTCATTGGTCATCCGCGCTCACCGGTGACTCGGAAAGCTGAACACCGAGCCCTCGCGCATCCCCGCTGACGGCCAGCGCTGGGTGATGGTCTTGCGACGGGTGAAGAAGCGCACACCGTCGGGGCCATACATGAACAGGTCGCCGAACAGCGATCGCTTCCAGCCGCCGAACGAGTGATAGGCCACGGGCACCGGCAGCGGCACGTTGACGCCCACCATGCCGACCTGGATGTGGTCGGTGAACCAGTGTGCGGCCTCGCCGTCGCGGGTGAAGATGCAGGTGCCGTTGCCGTATTCGTGTGCGTTGATGAGGTCCATGGCCTCCTGCAGCGAGGCCACGCGCACGATGCCGAGCACCGGGCCGAAGATCTCCTCCTGGTAGATCTTCATGCCGGGTTTCACGTGATCGAACAGGCAGGGGCCGAGGAACCAGCCGTCCGCATGGCCGGGCACCTGGAGCGTGCGACCGTCGACCAGCAGGGTCGCGCCCTCCTGCACGCCACTGTCGACGTAGGCCTTCACCTTCTCGAAGTGCGGTTGCGTCACCAGCGGGCCCATGTCGTTGGCGTTGTCGCTGCCGGGGCCGACCTTCATCCTGCCGATCGCGGCCTTCAGGCCGGCGATCATGGCGTCGGCCGTCTCGTCGCCCACGGCGACGATCAGCGGCACCGCCATGCAGCGCTCGCCGCAGGAGCCGAAGGCGGCGCCCATCATGGCGCTGACGGCGTTGTCGATGTCGGCATCGGGCATGACGATGGCGTGGTTCTTGGCACCGCCCAGGGCCTGCACGCGCTTGCCGTGCCGGCAGCCTTCGCTGTAGATGTATTCGGCGATCGGGGTCGAGCCAACGAAGCTGACGGCCTGGATGCGGGGGTCGGTCAGCAGGGTGTCGACCGCCTCCTTGTCGCCGTTGACGACGTTCAGCACGCCCGGGGGCAGGCCGGCCTCGAGCGCCAGCTCGGCGATGCGCAGGGTGGATGAGGGGTCGCGCTCGCTCGGCTTGAGAACGAAGGTGTTGCCGCAGGCCACGGCCATGGGCCACATCCACAGCGGCACCATGGCTGGAAAGTTGAACGGCGTGATGCCGGCCACCACGCCCAGCGGCTGAAACTCGGACCAGGAGTCGATGCCGGGGCCGGCGTTGCGGCTGTGCTCACCCTTGAGCAGCTCGGGCACGCCCATGGCGTATTCGATGTTCTCGATGCCGCGCTGCAGCTCGCCGTGGGCGTCGTTCAGCACCTTGCCGTGCTCGGCGGTGATGAGGGCGGCGATCTCGTCGGCGTGCTGCCCCAGCAGGTCGCGCAGCCTCATCATCACGCGCGCGCGCTTGAGCGGCGGCGTGTCGCGCCAGGCCGGAAAGGCCTGGGCGGCGCTGGCAATGGCGCGCTCGACCGTGGCCTGGCTCGCCAGCTCGACGCTGGTCGATGAGGCCCCGGTGGCGGGGTTGAACACCGGCTG
>CAYRHV010000397.1:0-2541 GCA_964424045.1 uncultured Ottowia sp.
CGCTGGCGCAGGCCAAGGAGGCGCGCCTGCACATCCTGGGCAAGATGCAGGAGGCCATGGGCGAGGCGCGCGCCGAGATCAGCTCGTGGGCGCCCAAGCTCTACACCATGAAGATCAACCCGGAGAAGATCCGCGACGTGATCGGCAAGGGCGGCGCCACCATCCGCCCGCTGACCGAGGAGACCGGCACCACGATCGACATCGGCGAGGACGGCACCATCACCATCGCCAGCAACGAGGCGGCCAAGGCCGACGAGGCGATTCGTCGCATCGAGGAAATCACCGCCGAGGCCGAGGTGGGACAGGTCTACGAGGGCCCGGTGACCAAGATCCTGGACTTCGGCGCCCTGGTCAACATCCTGCCGGGCAAGGACGGCCTGCTGCACATCAGCCAGATCGCGCACGAGCGCGTCGAGAAGGTCTCCGACTACCTGCAGGAAGGCCAGGTGATCCGGGTCAAGGTGCTCGAGACCGACGACAAGGGCCGCATCAAGCTGTCGATGAAGGCCCTGCTCGATCGGCCGGCGCGCGAGGATCGCCACGAGCGGCGCGAGCGCGCCCCGCGCGAGCGCGAGGACCGGGTCGAGCCGGCCACCGCCGATACCGATACCCCGGCCGCGTCGGACGAGTAAGGCGCTGCGCGCCGGCTCCTGCAACGCCATGGACATGAACTGCATCGAGATCCGGGTGCCGGGCGGCCCCGAGGCGCTGGTTCCGGGCCGGCGCCCGGTGCCGGTCGCGGGCGCCGGCGAGGCCCTGATCCGGGTTCGTGCCTCGGGCGTCAACCGGCCCGACGTGCTGCAGCGCATGGGTCGCTATCCGCCGCCACCCGGTGCCTCGGAGCTGCCGGGCCTGGAGGTCGCGGGCGTCATCGAGTCGGGCGACGCGGCGGCGCTGTCGGCCGCCGGCCTGGCGCCTGGCGACCGCGTCTGCGCACTGGTCTCGGGCGGCGGCTACGCCGAATACTGCGTGGCGCCGGTGGCGCAGTGCCTGCCGGTTCCGGCCGGTCTGGACGACGTCGAGGCCGCCAGCCTGCCCGAGACCTTCTTCACCGTCTGGACCAATGTGTTCGACCGCGGCCGCCTGGCCGCCGGCGAGACGCTGCTGGTGCAGGGCGGCACCAGCGGCATCGGCGTCACCGCGATCCAGCTGGCGAAGGCCGCGGGCGCGCGCGTCATCGCCACGGCTGGCAGCGACGAGAAGGTCGTCGCCTGCCTGCGCCTGGGTGCCGATCACGCGATCAACTACCGCACGGCCGATTTCAGCCAGGAGGCGCGGCGCCTCACCGAGGGCCGCGGCGTTGACGTCATCCTCGACATGGTGGCGGGCGACTACGTGCAGCGCGAGGTCGACTGCCTGGCCGAGGATGGGCGCCTGGTCATCATTGCCGTGCAGGGTGGCGTCGAGTCCGGCTTCAACGCCGGGCGTGTGCTGCGTCGGCGCCTGACGATCACCGGCTCGACGCTGCGGCCGCGGCCGGTGGCCTTCAAGGGCGCCATCGCGCGAGCGCTGCGCGAGCACGCCTGGCCCTGGATCGAGCAGGGGCGCGTCAAGCCCGTGATCCATGCGCGCCTGGCGGCACTGGAGGCGGACGCTGGCCTGCCCAGCGGTGCCGCACGCGCCCACGCGCTGATGGAGGGTGGCCAGCACGTGGGCAAGATCGTTCTGACCTGGAGTGTTTCATGAGTCGCAAACTGATTGCCGGCAACTGGAAGATGAACGGCAGCCTGGCTGCCAACCAGGCCCTGCTGGAGGGGCTGATCGAGGGCCTGGGCGCCCGCGCGCCCGCGTGCGACATCGTGGTCTGCCCGCCGGCCGCCTACCTGGCCCAGCTGCAGCAGCTGCTGCAGGGCGTTCCGGCGATCGCGCTCGGCGCCCAGGACGTGTCCGAGCACGCCGGCGGCGCCTACACCGGCAATGTGTCGGCGGCCATGCTGGCCGACTTTGGCGTGCGCTACGGCATCGTCGGTCACAGCGAGCGGCGCCAGTATCAGCACGAGAGCGACGTGCAGGTCGGGCGCAAGGCCGAGCGGCTGCTCGAGGCCGGCATCACGCCCGTCGTCTGCGTCGGCGAGACCCTGGCCGAGCGCGAGCAGGGCCTGACCGAATTCGTGGTTGCGCGCCAGCTGGCGGCGGCCATCCATTTCAACCGGGCGCGCCTCGACGACCTGGTGGTTGCGTACGAGCCGGTGTGGGCCATCGGCACCGGCCAGACCGCCACGCCGGCGCAGGCGCAGCAGGTGCACGCCGCGCTGCGTGCCCAGCTCGAGGCCGCCGGCGCCACGCCGGGCCGCGTGCGCATCCTGTACGGGGGCAGCATGAACGCCGGCAATGCGGCGACGCTGCTGGCCGAAGCCGACATCGGCGGCGGGCTGATTGGCGGCGCGGCCCTGAAGGCGGCCGATTTTCTGAAGATCATCGGCGCCGCCGCGTGAGGGGCGGGCGCCGCTGGCAATGTCTGTGGAGTGATTGAATGAACTTTGTCCTGAACCTGGTGCTGGTGCTGCAGATCGTCTCGGCGCTCGGCATGGTCGGCCTGAT
>CAYRHV010000398.1:0-2537 GCA_964424045.1 uncultured Ottowia sp.
CACTCGCTCGACCTGCTGCTGATCGACGACGTGCAGTTCTTCGCCAACAAGGACCGCACGCAGGAGGAGTTCTTCAACGCCTTCGAGGCGCTGCTGGCCAAGAAGTCGCACATCGTCATGACCAGCGACACCTACCCCAAGGGCCTGGCCGACATCCACGAGCGCCTGGTGTCGCGCTTCGACTCCGGCCTGACGGTGGCGATCGAGCCGCCCGAACTGGAGATGCGCGTCGCCATCCTGATCAACAAGGCGCAGGCCGAGGACAGCGTGATGCCCGAGGAGGTGGCTTTCTTCGTCGCCAAGAACGTGCGCTCCAACGTGCGCGAGCTGGAGGGCGCGCTGCGCAAGATCCTGGCCTATTCGCGCTTCAACCAGCGCGAGATCTCGATCCAGCTGGCGCGCGAGGCGCTGCGCGACCTGCTGTCGATCCAGAACCGCCAGATCAGCGTCGAGAGCATCCAGAAGACGGTGGCCGACTACTACAAGATCAAGGTCGCCGACATGTACAGCAAGAAGCGCCCGGCCAGCATTGCCCGCCCGCGCCAGATCGCCATGTACCTGGCCAAGGAGCTGACCCAGAAGAGCCTGCCCGAGATCGGCGAGCTGTTCGGCGGCCGCGACCACACCACCGTGCTGCACGCGGTGCGCAAGATCGCCGGCGAGCGCCAGCAGCTCACCGAGCTGAACCAGCAGCTGCACCTGCTGGAGCAGACGCTCAAGGGTTGAGCCGCCGTGGGCCCCTGCGCGCGGCTGCCGAGACCGCAAAAACGCATCCGCACCGCGCCAGCCGCCGGCCACAGCTCGGGCGGCACCCCGCGCTGCGGCGTCTTTGCGCACCGGTTCGGGGCCGCGGCATTCGTTCACGCACTGCGGGCGCGGGCGGCTCCGGCCCGGTCCCGGGAAGGCCTGCAAAAGCAGCGACAATAGGCGGTTTGCCGCGCACGCGACACGCTGGCGTGCCGGGCCCTTGCCATTCCGTCATCCACGCAACCATCTGCCCAGAAAAAACGAAGAGGAAGACATGATTGTCCTGAAGACCACCCAAGACAAGCTGCTGGCTGCGCTTCAGTCCGTGTCGGGCATCGTCGAGCGGCGCCACACCCTGCCGGTGCTGGCCAACGTGCTGCTGCGCAAGAACGGCAACACGCTGCAGCTGACGACCAGCGACCTGGAGATCCAGATCCGCACCAACGCCGAGCTGGGCGGGGACAGCGGCAACTTTGCCACCACGGTGGGCGCGCGCAAGCTGATCGACATCCTGCGCACCATCGCGCCGACCCAGGCCGTGAGCCTGGAGTCGCAGCAGTCGCGGCTGGTGCTCAAGAGCGGCAAGAGCAAGTTCACCCTGCAGACCCTGCCGGCCGAGGACTTCCCGCTGGTGCAGGAAGCGCCCAGCTTTGGCCCCGCCTTCAAGGTGCCCGAGCGCACGCTCAAGCAGCTGCTCGACCAGGTGGCCTTCGCCATGGCGGTGCACGACATCCGCTACTACCTCAACGGCATCCTGTTCGTGGCCGAGGGCAGGCAGCTGTCGCTGGTGGCCACCGACGGCCATCGCCTGGCCTTTGCCAGCGCCACGCTGGACATCGAGGTGCCCAAGCAGGAGGTGATCCTGCCGCGCAAGACCGTGCTCGAGCTGCAGCGCCTGCTGTCGGACGCGGCCCCGGCCGAAGGCCAGGAAGCGCCGATGATCGAGATGCAGTTCGCCAGCAACCAGGCCAAGTTCAACTTTGGCGGCGTCGAGTTCGTCACCAAGCTGGTAGAGGGCAAGTTCCCGGACTACAACCGCGTCATTCCGCGCAACCACCGCAACCAGCTGACCCTGGGCCGCGCGCCGCTGCTGGCCAGCCTGCAGCGCACCGCGATCCTGACGAGCGAGAAGTTCAAGGGCGTGCGCCTGAGCTTCGAGCCCGGCACGCTGCAGATCGCCTCCAGCAACAGCGAGCAGGAGGAGGCCGTCGACGAGCTCGACATCGACTACGACGGCGAGGCGATCGAGATCGGCTTCAACGTCACCTACCTGATCGACGCCCTGTCCAACATGAGCCAGGCCGAGATGGTGCGCATCGAGCTGCAGGACGGCAACAGCTCGGCCCTGGTCACGCTGCCGGACACCCCCGACTTCAAGTACGTGGTGATGCCGATGCGGATCTGACCCGCCGGCAGCCCCGGCACCGACCCCGCCGGCAGGCCGGGCCGGTGCCCCGACATGGATGAAAACTGAACCAATGACCGAACCCAACCAGACCTCCGCCACGCCGCGACCGGGCCCTGCCGGCGGCTATGGCGAGGCGGCGATCCAGATCCTCGAAGGACTGGAGGCGGTGCGCAAGCGGCCCGGCATGTACATCGGCGACACCAGCGACGGCACCGGCCTGCATCACCTGGTGTTCGAGGTCGTCGACAACTCCATCGACGAGGCGCTGGCCGGGCATTGCGACGACATCCTGGTCACCATCCACGCCGACGGCTCGCTCAGCGTGGTCGACAACGGCCGCGGCATCCCGACCGGCGTCAAGATGGACGACAAGCACGAGCCC
>CAYRHV010000399.1:0-2521 GCA_964424045.1 uncultured Ottowia sp.
GTCGCGGCAGACCAGGCGGCAGCCAAGAGCAAGCCATGAGGATTTCCGCCCGCGCCCAGCGCATCCAGCCCTTCTACGTGATGGAGATGGCCAAGTCGGCCGCCGCCATCGCGCGCGAGGCCGCCGGCACCGACCGGCCGATGATCTACCTGAACATCGGCGAGCCCGACTTCACGGCGCCGCCGCTGGTGCAGGAGGCCGCCGCGCGCGCCATCCGTGCCGGCCACACGCAGTACACCCAGGCCACCGGCCTGCCGGCGCTGCGCGAACGCATCAGCCAGTGGTATCAGGACCGCTTCGGCGTGCCGGTGCCGGCGCGCCGCATCGTCGTCACCGCCGGCGCCTCGGCGGCGCTGCAGCTGGCCTGCCTGGCGCTGATCGAGGCCGGCGACGAGATCCTGATGCCGGACCCGAGCTATCCCTGCAACCGGCAGTTCGTCAGCATGGCCGAAGGCCGCGCCGTGCTGCTGCCGGCCGGCGCGGCCGAGCGCTTCCAGCTCAGCGGCGAGCAGGTGCGCGCCGCCTGGGGCGTGCGCACGCGTGGCGTCATGCTGGCCTCGCCCTCCAATCCCACCGGCACCTCGATCCATCCAGACGAGCTGGCGCGCATCCACGCCGTCGTGGCCGAGCGCGGCGGCATCACCCTGATCGACGAGATCTACCTCGGCCTGAGTCACGACGACACCTATGGCGCCAGTGCACTGACGCTGGGCGACGACGTCATCAGCATCAACAGCTTCAGCAAATACTTCAACATGACGGGCTGGCGCCTGGGCTGGCTGGTGGTGCCCGACGCCCTGGTCGACGTGGTCGAGCAGATTGCCCAGCATCTGTTCATCTGTGCCAGCACGGTGTCGCAGCACGCCGCCCTGGCCTGCTTCGAGCCCGACAGCCTGGCCGAATACGAGCGCCGGCGCGCCGAGTTCAAGGCCCGGCGCGACTGGTTCGTGCCCGCGCTGAACGCACTCGGCCTCACGGTGCCCGTGATGCCCGACGGCGCCTTCTACGCCTGGGCGGACTGCCGCGCCGCCTGTGACCAATTGTTTGCCAGTCGCTCCGAATACAATAGCGAAATGCAGGAGCCGGGCAGCTGGGAATTCGCCTTCGAGCTGATGAAGCGCGCCCACCTGGCGATCACCCCGGGGCGCGACTTCGGCCACGCCGAGACGGCGCGTTACGTGCGCTTCTCGACCGCCAACTCGATGGCGCAGCTGCAGGCGGCGATCGAGCGCCTGAAGGCCGTGCTCGCGTGAGGCACTGCCGCATGGCCGAGCCCGAATTCGAGTTTCCGATCCGCATCTACTGGGAAGACACCGACGCCGGCGGCATCGTGTTCTACGCCAACTACCTGAAGTTCTTCGAGCGCGCGCGCACCGAATGGCTGCGCGCGCGTGGCATTGAGCAGCAGGCGCTGCGTGAGCAGGTCGGCGGCCTGTTCGTCGTCACCGAGACCGGCGTGCGCTACCGCCAGCCAGCGCGTCTAGACGATGAACTTCTGGTCACGGCGCGACTCGAACGCGCCGGCCGCGCCGCCCTGAACCTGATCCAGCATGCCTACCTCAAGACCCCTGCCGGAACGCGCGGCCCTCTGCTGTGCGACGCCGACATCCGCATCGGCTGGGTCGACGCCGCCACGCTGCGCCCGGCCCGCATCCCGCCCACCCTCCTTCAACGCTTGACCCCATGAGCCAGGACCTGTCCATCATCCAGCTGGTGCTGCACGCCAGCTTCGTCGTGCAACTGGTGATGCTGCTGCTGCTGGCAGTGTCGGTGGCCAGCTGGGCCGCGATCTTCCGCAAGCTGCGCACGCTCAAGAAGATGCGCCTGAAGAACGACGAGTTCGAGCGCAGCTTCTGGTCCGGCACCAGCCTGAACGAGCTGTTCACCACCGCGGCGCAGAATGCGCGCCAGGGCGGCCCGATGGAGCGCATCTTCGCCAGCGGCATGCGCGAATACCAGAAGCTGCGCGAACGCCGCATCCACGACGTCGGCGTGCTGCTGGACGGCGCCCGGCGCGCCATGCGCGCCAGCTTCCAGCGCGAGATGGACGCGGCCGAATCCAACCTGTCCTTCCTCGCCTCGGTCGGCTCGGTCAGTCCCTACGTCGGCCTGTTCGGCACCGTCTGGGGCATCATGCACGCCTTCGTCGGCCTGGCCGGCCTGCAGCAGGTCACGCTGGCGACCGTGGCGCCCGGCATCGCCGAGGCCCTGGTGGCCACCGCCCTGGGCCTGTTCGCCGCCATCCCGGCGGTGATCGCCTTCAACCGCTTCGCGCGCGAGATCGACCGACTGTCGATCAAGCAGGAGACCTTCATCGAGGAGTTCTCCAACATCCTGCAGCGCAACCTGGGCGTGCAGCCGGCGCCGGCCGGACCGGCGACCGTGCCGCACACCTTTTCCGCCACCGGATATTGAAATGAAACACCCCCTGTGTCGCTGCGCTCCACGGGCTCGCCGCCAGAGGCGGCGGCTCTTCGGCCCGTCCAGACCTGCGCAGGCAGGTCTGGAGCCGCGGGCCTCA
>CAYRHV010000400.1:0-2518 GCA_964424045.1 uncultured Ottowia sp.
CCCTGCTGATGCACGCCGGCGACCACAAGCAGCAGGTCGACGCCATGATGGCCAACGCGCCGGCGGCCCAGCAGCAGCAGCTGTGGACCGACATGCAGCATCACATGAACATGATTGCCGATGCGCTGTCCGACGGCATTGCCAAGCAGTTCCCGGCCAAGGTGAGCTGAAGCCCCCGGCCCGATCCCGACCGCGGCCATGATGTGCCTTCATGGCCGCTTTTTTGTGTCCGCGTGTTCCCGGCGCACGGCACTGCGCTTATCCTTGGCCAATGACCGGGGTTCGATCAGTCCTTGTTGTCCGTGCGAAGCGGCACGCCTGCGAGCGGCGTGGTCCTGGCGTGACGCTGACCGGGCTGAAGTCCATCGTCGCCGTGATCGTGCGCAGGCTTGGGCGAGGGGCCCCGCCTTGCGGGGATCGACCCCGGAGCGCGATCGTTGCGACGGCGTTGTGGTCTGAAGCGAGCGAGGCCGTGGCATGACGCTGACGGAACTGAAATACATCGTGGCCGTGATCGCGCGCAGGCTCGGGCGAGGGGCCCCGCGCAGCGGGGATCGACCCCGGAGCGCGATCGTTGCGACGGCCTCGTGGCCTGCTGCAGGCGAGGTCCGTGCATGACGCTGACGGAACTGAAATACATCGTGGCCGTCGCAAGGGAAAAACACTTCGGCAAGGCCGCCGAGGCCTGTTTCGTCTCGCAGCCGACGCTGTCGGTGGCGATCAAGAAGCTGGAGGAGGAGCTGGAGGTCAAGCTGTTCGAGCGCGGCAGCGGCGAGATCACCGTCACGCCGCTGGGCGTCGACATCATCCGCCAGGCGCAGAGCGTGCTGGAGCAGGCGGCCGAGATCAAGGAAATCGCCAAGCGCGGGCAGGACCCGCTGAGTGGGCCGCTGCGGCTGGGCGTGATCTACACCATCGGCCCCTATCTGCTGCCGGAGCTGGTGCGCCACAACATCGAGCACACGCCGCAGATGCCGCTCATGCTGCAGGAGAACTTCACCGTGCGCCTGCTGGAGATGCTGCGCACCGGTGACATCGACTGCGCCATCCTGGCCGAGCCGTTTCCGGACGTCGGGCTGGCGGTGGCGCCACTCTATGACGAACCCTTCCTGGCCGCGGTCCCGCTCGGGCACCCCTTGGCGACGCAGGACACGGTGACCTCGGCACAGCTGCAGGGCGAGACCATGCTGCTGCTGGGCAGCGGGCACTGCTTTCGCGACCACGTGCTGCAGGTCTGTCCCGAGTTCGCGCGCTTTGCCAGCAGCGCCGAGGGCATCCGCAAGAGCTTCGAGGGCTCGTCGCTGGAAACCATCAAGCACATGGTGGCGGCCGGCATGGGGGTGACCCTGGTGCCGATGCTGGCGGTGCCGGCCCCCGACGTGCACGGCACCGACGCGCTGCTGCGCTACCTGCCGGTGGTCGACGAGCATCCTGGTGCCCTGCCGCCGACGCGGCGCGTGGTGCTGGCCTGGCGACGCAGCTTCACGCGCTACGAGGCCATCGCGGCACTGCGCAAGGCGGTCCATGCCTGCGCGCTGCCCGGCGTGACGCGTCTGTCCTGACGGGGCGCGGCCCGGGCCCGCGGCCGCGGGTGCACGTCGGAACGGCCTTTGGGCCAAAATCGGCGTTCCGGCCCCGCCGCTGGCGCGGGCCGGCCTGGATTCGATCGCATGAACTCATTCGCTGCTCCAGCCCCCGCACCCGCGCCAGCCCCCGGGCCGGCTCCCGAGCCGCGCAGCCGGCTGGCGCTCTACCTCGACCTGATCCGCTGGGACCGGCCGGCAGGCTGGCTGGTGCTGCTGTGGCCGACGTTGTCGGCGTTGTGGCTGGCGGCGGGGGGCTTTCCGGGCTGGCACCTGCTGGCGGTGTTCGTTGCCGGCACCATCCTGATGCGTTCGGCCGGCTGCTGCATCAACGACGTCGCCGATCGCGAATTCGACCGCTACGTCAAGCGCACCGCCCAGCGCCCCGTCACCACGGGCCAGCTCGGCGTCGGCGAGGCATTGGCCGTCGGTGCCGTGCTGGCGCTGGCGGCCTTTGCGCTGGTGCTGACCACCAGCGAGAGCGCAATCTACTGGTCGTTCCCGGCGCTGGCGATCGCCATTGCCTATCCGTTTGCCAAGCGCTGGGTCTCGATGCCGCAGGCCGTGCTGGGGGTGGCCTTCAGCTTCGGCATCCCGATGGCCTACGCGGCGGCGCAAGACCAGGTGCCGCTGGAAGCCTGGCTGCTGCTGGCCGGCAACCTGTTCTGGGTGCTGGCCTACGACACCGAATACGCCATGGTCGATCGCGACGACGACCTGCACATCGGCATCCAGACCTCGGCCATCACGCTCGGGCGCTGGGACGTGGCGGCGGTGATGGGCTTCTACGCCGCCTACCTGGCGGTCTGGCTCTGGCGCGTGTCGCTGCAGCTGGACTCGCCCGTGGTCTATCTGGCGTTCGCGGTCGCGGCAGCGCAGGCGCTGTGGCACTACACCCTGATTCGCGGGCGCACGCGCGAAGGCTGCTTCGTCGC
>CAYRHV010000401.1:0-2514 GCA_964424045.1 uncultured Ottowia sp.
AGGCACAGGCCCAGGCACACGCCCCAGACCAGGATGCCGACGTAGTTGGCGTTCAGCAGCGCCGCCGCCGGGTTGTCGATCGCGCTCAGCAGCAGCTTGCGCAGCACCTCGCCGATGTGGCCGGGCGGCGCGAGTTCGGCGCCCGCGTTTTGCAGCGTGATGGTGAGCGGGAAGGCAAAGCTCGCCAGCACCGCCACCAGCGCTGCCGCGAAGGTGCCGATCAGGTAGAGCAGCAGAATGCGGCCCATGCGGGTCTGCTGGCCCTGGCGGTGGTTGGCGATCGACGCCAGCACCAATACCAGCACCAGCACCGGGGCGATCGCCTTCAGCGCGCCGATGAACAGGTCGCCCAGCAGGCCGACCTGCAAGGCCGCGGCGGGCGCCACCAGCGCCAGCACCAGGCCCGCCACCAGGCCGATCGCAATTTGCAGCACCAGGCTGCCGCGCAGCAGAAAACCGAGCACGCCGCCACCGGGCACACGAAGTCGTTGCATGCTGGGCTCCTTTTTGTCTGCGATGACCCATTGGATCGCGCTTGATTGGGCTGGTCAAGCGCAGCGACTGCTGCAGCGGGTGCCCGGTGCACGGCGACCTGCGAGGTGCCGGGTTTCAAGTCGCGGCGGCCGGCAGCCCGAACAGGCGATCGAAGGCCCAGGTGAAGACGAAGGTGTAGACGAGGAAGAACAGCAGCAGGCCCAGGTCCAGCAGCAGTGCCGTCCACCAGCTGACGCCGAGCCACCAGGCCATGAACGGCACCAGCCAGAACGTCAGGCCGCCTTCGAAGCCGATCGCGTGCGCCACCCGCCGTGCCGCGCTGCGCCCGCGCACGGGCTGGCGCGCTTCCCAGCGCTCGAACAGGGTGTTGAAGACCCAGTTCCAGGCCATGGCAATGGTCGAGCTGCCGATCGCCAGCCCGCTGGCGCTGCCCAGGCTCTCGTTGCCGACCAGCAGCACGCCGGTCACGAAGACGATCGCCAGCAGCTCATAGAGCGTGACGTAGAACACACGCCGCCACGGGCCCTGGAAGGAGAACAGCAGGGGAGAAGCTTCGCCCATGGCATCGCACTGTAACCAGACCGGGCCTGCCGCTGATGGATGCCGGGGCGGTCGGCCGGTGATTCGACCGGTTCGCGTCGGCGACCCTCGACAACTGAAACTTGCGTCTGACACATGCGGATGCAAGCGCCGCACAATCCGGCGCACCGCGCACCGCACAATAGCGACCCCGCCCACGCATCGGGCGGTTCGCCGGTGCGTTTCCCTGCTGCCCATGTCCTTTCGTCTGCTTTCAATTCCCATGCCGCGCGTTCCTCGGGCCCGCCCGACCCGGCTTGCCGTGCTGCTGCTGGCGGCCGTGCCCGTGCTGGCGACCGCGCAGGCGGACGGGACCGAACGCCGGCTCGAACGCGAGGTCGAATCCACGCTGGCCTGGCAGGCCTGCATGGACCAGCCCGACGTCGCACGGCTGGCCTGCTTCGACGACTGGGCGCGCCAGCAGCAGGCCTTGATCAGCGCCATCGAGGAGAAGGCGCGCTCGGTGGAAAGCTCGCCGACGCGCAACGAAGCGCCCAGCGCGCAGGCCGCCGCCGTGCGCGGCGAGGTGGCGCAGGCGCTGGCCACGACGCAGCCCGAACCCGAGGATGGCGGCACGCTGTCCGGCTCGGCCGGCATCGTCGGCGTCGGCCTGGAGCAGGGCTGCCGCGACCGGCAGTTTTCCCACCTGTCGCGTTTCTGGGAGCTGGAGTCGGGCTCGAGCTGTCCGACCTTCGGCCTGCGCGCCTTCCATCCGACCACGGCCACGGTCGCGTTTGCCGACCACGTCAACCGCATGCCGGTCTCGGCCAACCCGGCCAACAGCGCCACCACGCCGATCGAGTATGGCCAGCGCGAGATGCGGCTGTCGCTGTCGGTGCGCACCAAGCTGGCCTCGGGACTGTTCACGCCGGCCGACGGCACGCTGCGCGACTCGCTCTGGGCCGCCTACACCCAGCAGTCGAACTGGCAGGTGTTCAACAGCGGGCTGTCGCGGCCGTTTCGCAACACCGACCACCTGCCCGAGCTGATCTACGTCTATCCGACCACGCTCAAGCTGCCGGGCGGCTGGCTCTGGCGCTATTCGGGCCTGGGGCTGGCGCACCAGTCGAACGGCCAGAGCGACCCGCTGTCGCGCAGCTGGAACCGCGCCTCCCTGATGGCCGGCTTCGAGCAGGGCGACCGCATGAGCCTGCAGCTGCGCCTGTGGCAGCGCCTGCACGAGCGCAGCGACAAGGACAACAACCCCGACATCACGCGCTACCTCGGTCGCGGCGACCTGACGCTGGGCTGGAACCTCGATTCGCGCAACACCGTACGTGCCACCTACTCGGGCCTGGGCGGGCGCCGCGGCTCGGGCCGGCTCGAATGGACGCGCTCGATCGGCGACGGCTGGGGCAACAGCTTCTCCAGCCTGCGCCTCTACACCGCCATCTTCCACGGCTACGGCGACAGCCTGCTCGACTACAACTTCCGCAGCAC
>CAYRHV010000402.1:0-2512 GCA_964424045.1 uncultured Ottowia sp.
GCCCTTGAACAGGGCCACGTTCTGGAAGGTGCGGGCGATGCCGCGCAGCGCGATGTGGTCGGGCCGCACGCCGGTCAGCGGCTGGCCCTCGAAACGGATGGCGCCCTTCTGTGGCGGGTAGAAGCCGGTGATGGCGTTCACCAGCGTCGTCTTGCCCGAGCCGTTCGGTCCCACCAGGCCGAAGATCTGGCCCTTGCGAATGGACAGCGAGACGTCCGATACCGCATGGACGCCGCCGAACCAGCGGCTGACGTGTTCGCACGTCAGGATGGGCTCGCGCTCGGCGGGTGCTTCAGCTTGCAAGCGGGCTTCCTCTCACGGTCGGAAAACGGGGTGGATGGGGGCCACATCGCGCACGGTGGCGTGGGCAGATAGCGTAGCGCACCGCCCCGGTTTTTCGCATTGGGGTTTAGCCCACTCGAAAGCGCGCCAGTTTGTCTTCTGGACGACAAATAGCCGTGGGCCGGTACATGTAGGCTGGGCCCCGTCCAGCAGCAACACGGTGTGCATCAGCAGACGCTTGGCGTGCAGCCGGCGCACGCGCCGCGGTCGGTTTCATCCGGCCTCATGAATCGGAGAAACCATGCTTCTGCAAATAGTGAAATTTTGGCCAAACACTTTGGCACAAATTGCTTAATATCTGCTTGTTCAAGAGAAGAGAGCCAGGGAGGTTCGTCATGTCCGGCATCGTCAGCGCGGTTGCGGCGCGCAACGTCGTTCCCATCCTCGTGCAGGGCCTGCAGCAACTGGAGTTCCGGGGCTATGACGCCTGCGGCGTTGCTGCCTACGCCACCAACGGCAGCGGCCCGACCGGCCAGTTGCGGCGTGTGCGGGGCGTGGCCCGCGCGGCAGACTTGGCCGCGCGGTGCGAACAGCAGCACCTAGCCGGGCAGGCCGGCATCGCCCACACGCGCTGGGTCACGCACGACGCCGCGGTGGATGCCCATGCTCACCCCTATGTCAGCTGGGGTCCGGGCACGGACGAGGACGGTGGCCGCCGGGAGCGCGTGACCCTGGCGCACAACGGGATCATCGAGAACCACGAGGCGCTGCGCACCGAACTGCAGGCGCGAGGCTACCCGTTCGACAGCCGCACCGACACCGAAGTCATCGTGCACCTGATCGACAGCCTCTACGAGGGCGACCTGCTGGCTGCCGTGCAGGCCGCGGTGGGCCGCCTGCAGGGCAGCTACTCGATCGTGGTGCTGCACCGCGACGAGCCGCGGCGCCTGGTGGGCGCGCGGCAGGGCTCGCCCCTGGTGCTCGGGTTGCGCGCCGACGGCAAGGAGAACCTGCTGGTCAGCGACGCCGAGGCGCTGGCGGGCGTCGTGGATCGCATCGTCTACCTGGAAGACGGCGACGTGGTCGACGTCCAGCTGGACCGGTACTGGATCCTCGATCGCGACGGGCGCCCGGCACAGCGCACTGTCCACGCGGTGTCGGCGATCGGCGGTGCCGCCGAGCTGGGGCCGTTCCGTCACTACATGCAAAAGGAGATCTTCGAGCAGCCGCGCGCGCTGGGTGACAGCCTGGAGCGGGTCACCCGCATCACGCCCGAGCTGTTCAACAACGGCGTGCAACATCCCGCGGGCGAGGACGCGGCGGCGACTTTCCAGCGCGTGCGCCAGGTGCTGATCCTGGCCTGCGGCACCAGCTTTTATGCCGGCAGCGTGGCCAAATACTGGCTCGAGAGCCTGGCCGCCATCCCGTGCAAGGTCGAGATCGCCAGCGAATACCGCTACCGCGACCCGGTGCCCGACCCCGACACCCTGGTCGTCACCATCTCGCAGTCCGGTGAAACGGCGGACACCCTGTCGGCGCTGCGCCACGCCCAGTCGCTGGGCATGAGCGACACCCTGACGATCTGCAACGCACCCGCCAGCACCCTGGTGGGCGAATCCCGCCTGGGCTTTCTGACTCGCGCCGGCGTCGAGGTCGGGGTGGCCAGCACCAAGGCCTTCACCGCCCAGCTGATCGGCCTGTTCCTGCTGACGCTGACGCTGGCCAAGCTGCGCGGGCGCCTGACCGCCGAGCAGGAAGCCGAGCACCTGAAGGCGCTGCGCCACCTGCCGGTGGCGCTGCAGTCCGTGCTGGCGCTGGAGCCTCAGCTCATCGCCTGGGCCGAGCAGTTCGCGCCGCGCGAGAACGCCCTGTTCCTGGGGCGCGGCATGCACTACCCGATTGCCCAGGAGGGCGCACTCAAGCTCAAGGAAACCTCCTACATCCACGCCGAGGGCTATGCCGCCGGCGAATTCAAGCACGGCCCGCTGGCGCTGATCACCGACGACGTGCCGGTGGTCGTGGTGGCTCCCAACGACGCGCTGCTGCAGCGACTCAAGAGCAACATGGAGGAAGTGCGCGCGCGCGGCGGCGAGCTTTATGCGCTGGCCGACGCCGACACCCACATCGAGCCCAGCGACCACCTGCACGTGATCAACCTGCCCGGCAACTATGGCGTGCTGTCGCCCATCCTGCACGTGGTGCCGCTGCAGATGCTGGCCTATCACACGGC
>CAYRHV010000403.1:0-2511 GCA_964424045.1 uncultured Ottowia sp.
AAGGCAGCGTGATCCTGCTGCTGGAGGCGGCAGGGGCTGCGGCCCCGGCGCCGGCGGCAGCGGCGCCACCGGCGTCCGCACCGGCACCGGCTGCCGCAGCACCGGCTGCGGCTCCCGCCGCTGCCGTGCCGGCGGCCGCGAGCTACGCCGGCGGCGTCGACCTCGACTGCGAGGTGCTGGTGCTGGGCGGCGGGCCCGGTGGCTATTCGGCCGCGTTTCGCGCCGCCGACCTGGGCCTGAAGGTGGTGCTGGTCGAGCGCTACGCGACCCTGGGCGGCGTCTGCCTGAACGTCGGCTGCATTCCGTCCAAGGCGCTGCTGCACGTGGCTGCGGTGATGGACGAAGTGGCCCACCTGAAGGCCGCGGGCATCAGTTTCGGCAAGCCCAAGGTCGACATCGACGCCCTGCGCACGCACAAGGACAAGGTGATCAGCAAGCTCACCGGCGGCCTGGGGGGGATGGCCAAGATGCGCAAGGTCACGGTTTTGCGCGGCTACGGCAGCTTCGTCGGCCCGAACCACATCGAGGTCGAGGAAACCACCGGCGACGGCCAGGACAAGACCGGCAAGAAGCAGGTGGTGCAGTTCCAGCGCGCCATCATTGCCGCCGGCAGCCAGGCCGTGCGCCTGCCGTTCATGCCGGAGGATCCGCGCGTGGTCGACTCCACCGGGGCGCTGGCGCTGGCGGGTGTTCCCAAGCGCATGCTGATCCTGGGCGGCGGCATCATCGGCCTGGAGATGGGCACGGTGTATTCGACGCTCGGGGCACGCCTGGACGTGGTCGAGATGCTCGACGGCCTGATGCAGGGCGCCGACCGCGACCTGGTCCGGGTGTGGCAGAAGATGAACGAGCCGCGCTTCGACAACATCATGCTGAAGACCAAGACGGTGGCCGCCAAGGCCACCGCCAAGGGCATCGAGGTCACGTTCGAGGGCGACAAGGCGCCCGAGCCGCAGACCTACGACCTGGTGCTGCAGGCCGTCGGCCGCAGTCCCAACGGCCGGAAGATCGGGGCCGACAAGGCGGGCGTCGCGGTCACGGATCGCGGCTTCATCGACGTCGACATCCAGATGCGCACCAACGTGCCGCACATCTTCGCCATCGGCGACATCGTCGGCCAGCCCATGCTGGCGCACAAGGCGGTGCACGAGGGGCACGTGGCGGCGGAGGTCATCTTCGGCGAGCTCAAGGGCGACGAGGCGCACGCGCGGGCGGCATTCAATGCCCGCGTGATCCCGAGCGTGGCCTACACCGACCCCGAGGTGGCCTGGGTCGGCCTGACCGAAGAGCAGGCCAAGGCGCAGGGCGTCAAGGTCTCCAAGGGCCTGTTCCCCTGGGCGGCTTCGGGCCGTGCCATTGCCAACGGGCGCGACGAGGGCTTCACCAAGCTGCTGTTCGAGGAGGCCACGGGCCGCATCGTCGGCGGCGGCATCGTCGGCACGCACGCGGGCGACATGATCGGCGAGGTCGCGCTGGCGATCGAGATGGGGGCTGACGCCGTCGACATCGGCGGCACCATCCACCCGCACCCGACCCTGGGCGAGAGCATCGGCATGGCCGCCGAGGCGGCGCTGGGCTCGTGCACCGACATGCCGCCACAGAAGAAGAGATAAGCCTTTTTCGAAAGAGCGCTGCTCAAGGCCCGGACGGGAAGCCGTCCGGGCCTTTTTCATCAGGGTGTCGAGGTGCCTGGCTGGCGTTTGCGCGGTGACGGGACGTTCGGGTCGATCGCCACAATCCGGTGGCGCGCGCCGGGTCCGGCCTGGCGTTATGCTCGCGGCTTGATTGCCGAAGGGCTTGTCCCGTGGAACTCCATACCTGGCTCGTCTATTTTCTTGCTGCCCTTGGCCTGTCGCTGTCGCCCGGACCGAACGGCCTGCTGGCGCTGACGCATGGGGCACTGCATGGGCGCAACCGCACGCTGTTCACGGTCGCCGGCGGGGCGGTGGGCTTCACGGCGATCATCGCGCTGTCGATGTTCGGCATCGGCGCGCTGCTGCAGACGTCGCTGCTGTGGCTGACGATCCTGAAGTGGGTGGGCGGCGCCTACCTGGTCTGGCTCGGGATCCAGGTCTGGCGCGCGCCGCCGATTGCCGCACTGGAACTTCAGCCGGGCGCCGTGCGCGCGGGCGGCTGGACCCTGTTTCGCCAGGGCGCGCTGTCGGCCATGACCAACCCGAAGGGAATCCTGTTCTTCGCCGCCTTCCTGCCGCAGTTCATCGACCCGGCGCGCAGCCTGGCGCTGCAGTTCCTGATCATGGCCGGCACCTTCGTCGGCATCGAGATCGTCACCGAGGTCTTCATCGCCAGCCTGGCGCAGGGCATCAGCCGCTGGCTGGCGCGCGTCGGGCGTGGTTTCAACCGCGCCTGCGGCGGCGTCTTCATCGCCATCGGCGCGCTGCTGCCGCTGCGCGCCTAGGAGCCCGGGCGGGCTGGGGGGCCTCGGGCCCCCATGCGCTAGCGAATCTCGACCGAGTCGACCGTGTAGGAACGCGCCAGGTCGCTGATGCT
>CAYRHV010000404.1:0-2509 GCA_964424045.1 uncultured Ottowia sp.
CCGACGGCGGTCCACATGTTGTGGCTGCGCGTCGGCTCGATGGACGAGCTGAACGGCACCACCGGCGTCGCCCACGTGCTCGAGCACATGATGTTCAAGGGCACCGACACCCTGGCGCCGGGCGAGTTCTCGCGCCGCGTTGCCGCCCTGGGGGGGCGCGAGAATGCCTTCACCACGCGCGACTACACCGGCTACTTCCAGCAGGTGCCGGCCAGCCGCCTGGCCGACGTGATGGCGCTCGAGGCGGATCGGTTCGCCCACAGCCGCTACAGCGACGAGGAGTTCGCCAAGGAGCTGGAGGTGGTGAAGGAAGAGCGCCGCATGCGCACCGAGGACAATCCGCGCTCGCTGCTGTACGAGCAGCAGATGGCGGCGACCTTCACCGCCTCGCCCTACCGCCGGCCGGTGGTGGGCTGGATGGGCGATCTCGACAGCCTGACGGCCGACGACGCGCGCGCCTTCTACCAGCGCTGGTACGTGCCGGCCAACGCCGCCGTGGTGGTGGTCGGCGACGTCGATCCACCCGCGGTGCTGGCGCTGGCGCGCCAGACCTACGGCCGTATCCCGGCGCGCGCCGTGCCCGAGCGCAAGCCCCAGCCGGAGCCGGCGCAGCAGGGCGAACGGCGTCTGTCGGTCAAGGCGCCAGCCGAGCAGGCCGTGGTATCGCTGGCTTTCAAGGTGCCCGGCCTGGTGGGGTTGACACCTTCTCCCGGCAACGACGATGCGCTGGCGCTGACGGTGCTGGAAGCGGTGCTGGACGGCTACAGCGGCGCGCGCCTGGATCGCGCGCTGACGCGCGGCGCGAACCGCGTGGCCGATGCCGCCGGCGCCGACAACGGCCTGAGCGGGCGCGGCCCGCAGCTGTTCATGCTCACCGGGGTGCCGGCCCAGGGCAAGACCGCGGCCGAGGTCGAGGCGGCGCTGCGCGCGCAGGTGGCGCTGGTGGCGCGCGAGGGCGTGAGCGAGGCCGAGCTGGCCCGCGTGAAGACGCAGTGGATCGCCAGCCAGGTCTACAAGCGCGACTCGGTCATGGGGCAGGCGCGCGAGCTGGGCAGCCTGTGGGCGCAGGGGCTGCCGCTGGACGCCGACGAGCAGCTGGTGGCGCGCCTGCGCGATGTCACCGCGCAGCAGGTGCAGGCGGTGGCGGCGAAATACTTCGGCGACGACCAGCTCACCGTGGCCACGCTGCTGCCGCAGCCGCGCGCGGCCGCCGATGCGCCGCGCCCGGCGCCGGCGCGTCCCTGAGCCCGCGACGCGCGGCAGGCCGAACGGACCGGACAAGGAATGCCCTCTTTCATGCAGAACCTGAAGACCTTCACGACGCGCGCGCTGCTGGCCGGCGCGGCGGCCTTTCTCTGGTGCGCCGAGGCGGTGGCCGCGATTCCGATCGAGCACTGGGTGCAGCCCAGCGGCGCCCAGGTCTACCTGGTGCAGAGCCCGTCGATTCCGATGCTCGACGTGCAGCTCGACTTCGATGCCGGCAGCCGGCGCGACCCGGCCGAGCGCGTCGGCCTGGCCAGCGTCACGGCCAGCATGGCGGGCAAGGGCGTGGCCGCCAGCGCCGGCCGGCCGGCACTGGACGAGAACCAGCTCGGCGAGGCCTGGGCCGACCTGGGGGCGAGCTTCGGCGCGGTTGCCGGGCAGGACCGCATGAGCTTTTCCCTGCGCACGCTGACCGACCCGGCGCTGCTGCCGCGCGCGATCGCGCTGGCGGCGCGCGAGCTCGGGTCGCCGGCCTGGCCCGAGGCGGTCTGGCAGCGCGAGCGCGCGCGCCTGTCGGCGGCCATCGCCGAGTCGCGCACCCGGCCCGGCACGATCGCGGCGCTGGCCTACAGCGCCGCCGTCTACGGCACGCATCCCTATGGCTACGAGACCACGCCCGAGTCGCTGGCGCGCATCGGCGTCGCCGACATGCGGGACTTCTACCGCGACCACGTCCAGCCGTGCCGCGCCAAGGTGAGCGTGGTGGGGGCGGTGGACCGCGCCCAGGCCGACGCCCTGGTGGCCGAGCTGCTGGCCGGCCTGCCGCAGCCGGCCGGTTGCGCGCCGCTGCCCGCGGTGCCCGAGGTGGCGCCGCTGGCGGCGCCGCGCGAGATCCGCATCCCGTTCCAGTCGGCGCAGGCGCACGTGCTGATCGGCCAGCCCGGCATCAAGCGCAGCGACCCGGACTTCCTGGCCCTGCTGGTCGGCAACCACATCCTGGGCGGCGGCGGTTTCACCTCGCGCCTGATGAACGAGGTGCGCGAGCAACGCGGCCTGAGCTACAGCGTCTACAGCGACTTCTCGCCCGGCCTGCACGCCGGCGCCTTCACCATTGCGCTGCAGACGCGCCCGGACCAGGTGGACGAGGCGATCGGGGTGGCGCGCCAGTTGCTGGCCGACTTCGTCGCCCAGGGCCCGACGGCGGCCGAGCTCGAGGCCGCCAGGGACAACCTGGTCGGCGGCTTCGCCCTGCGCCTGGACAGCAACCGCAAGCTGCTCGGCAACGTCGCCAACATCGCCTGGAACG
>CAYRHV010000405.1:0-2503 GCA_964424045.1 uncultured Ottowia sp.
TGGGCTCGGCGCGCGGCGTCGGCTACCTGATCCTGCAGGCCGAGGGCAGCTTCGACGTCGACACCGTGGTGGCGGGGATCGTGCTGCTGACGGCGTTCGCGCTGGTGCTCGATGGCCTGGTCGGGCTGGCCGAGCGGCGGCTGATGAAGTGGCAGCCGAGCAGCGGGCAGACGGAGAAGCTCTGAACCGGAACCCGGCGGCGATGCTTCGGGCGGTGCCCGGGGCCGTTCGCCGTCCGCCGAGCGCTGCATGTGTGGTTGCGAATCATGGTGGTCATGAGCTCACCGGTCCCGGACGTAGCTGCCGGGGGCCTCGGGCAGCGCCGTTCGCGCCTTGCCCGATTTCCCACCCATGGCCGGTGGCACCACCTGCGCGCTGGCCTGCTGCGCCAGCCAGTCGTGCCAGGCCGGCCACCACGACCCCGGGTGCCGGGGCATCTCGGCCTGCCATTGATCGGGGGCCACGTAGCGATCGCCCGCTGCCCGGCTGCCGATCTGGTAGCTGCGCCGCGGGTGGCCGGGCTCGCTGACGATGCCGGCGTTGTGCCCGCCGCTGGTGAGCACGAAGGTGATGGGGCCGTCGCTCAGCAGGTGGATCTTGTAGACCGAGCGCCAGGGCGCCACGTGGTCACGCACCGTGCCCACCACGAACAGCGGCACGCGGATGTCGGCCAGCGCGACCGGGCGGCCGTCCACCAGCCAGCGTCCTTCGGCCAGGTCGTTGTTCATGAACAGGTGGCGCAGGTATTCGCTGTGCATGCGGTACGGCATGCGCGTGGTGTCGGCGTTCCAGGCCATCAGGTCGCGCAGGCCCTGACGCTCGCCCAGCAGGTATTCGCGCACCTGGCGCGACCAGATGAGGTCGCGCGAGTTGAGCAGCTGGAATGAGCCGCCCATCTGCGCGCCGGTCAGGTAGCCCTGGCGCCACATGCCGGCCTCCAGCCAGGCCAGCTGGCTGTCGTCGACGAACACCTTGATCTCGCCGGTTTCCCGGTAATCCACCTCGGTGGCCAGCAGCGTCAGGCTGTGCAGGCGCTCGTCGCCGTCGCGCGCCATGGCGGCGGCGGCAATGGCGAGCAGGGTGCCGCCCATGCAGTAGCCGGCAGCCTGCACCTTGCGGCCTGGCACGATGGTGGTTACCGCATCCAGCGCGGCCATGACGCCCAGCCGGCGGTAGTCGTCCAGGCCCAGGTCGCGGTCGTCGGCGTCCGGGTTCTTCCAAGAGATGATGAACACGGTGTGGCCCTGCGCCACCAGCCAGCGCACCAGGGAGTTTTCGGGCGACAGGTCCAGGATGTAGTACTTCATGACCCAGGAGGGCACGATGAGCACCGGCTCGGCATGGACCTTCGGGGTAGTGGGGGCGTACTGGATGAGCTCGATCAGGCGGTTGCGAAACACCACCTTGCCGGGCGTCAGCGCCACGTCCTTGCCGACCTCGAAATCCTCGGTGCCGGCGGGCGGCTCCCCCGTCAGCGCGCGCCGGACGTCGTCGATGAAGTTCATGGCACCCCGCCACAGATTCATGCCGCCGCTTTCGGCGGTGGCATTCAGCACCTCGGGGTTGGTCCAGAGATTGTTCGAAGGCGAGAACATGTCCAGCCACTGGCGCGCGGCGAACGAGACCATGTCCGCGTGATGCGGCGACAGCCCGCGCACCCCGGTGGTGGCACTTTGCCACCATTGCTGCTGCAGCAGGAAGGCCTGATGCACGACGCTGAAGGGCCAGCGCTGCCAGGCGGGGTCGGCAAAGCGCCGGTCCTGCTCCAGCGGCTGGACGCAGGTCGGGCAGTCGGGATGCATGGCGGCCTGGACGGCATAGTTGGCAAAGCGCTGCTGAGCCCGCACGGCCTGATCCCACAGGCTGTGCTGCTTGCCGGGCGAAAACGCCAGGTGCAGCGCCCAGTCGAACCAGGCCACGGCCGCAGCCGTCGGCGCCATGCCCCCGGTCATGCGTCCGCGCCGGGCATAGGCCAGGTTGTCCATCAACTCGTAGGGCAGGCGCAGCGGACCGGTCCGGTCGATGTCATCGTCGGCGATGACAGGGTTCGAGGCGTGCGCGGCCGGGGCCGAGATCGGGCTTGAATCGTGTTTCGGGGTGGAATTCGTCATGGGGTTTTCCCGCCGTCGTTGATCCTGGGCGCCGCCGGGTTCGCCTCGGGCTGCTGCGGTGACAGTGCGCTGACATCGGTCATTTTGATTCACCTGGCGCGAATGGATGGAGATGAGATGGGGGCCCGGAAGGCACTGTCAGGCCATCTGGCCGATGGTCCGGCGAAAGCGTGCCAGCGACAGCGCGAACAGCACGGCGCCGATCAGCGTCAGCGCCAGCAGCTGCGGCCACACCACGGCCAGCCCGGCACCGCGGAACAGGATCGCCTGGCCGAGCTGCACGAAGTGCGTGGTCGGCGCGGCCAGCATGAGGTTCTGCACCAGCTCGGGCATGCTCTCGCGCGGCGTGCTGCCGCCCGAGAGCATCTGCAGCGGCATGATGGTGAGCATCA
>CAYRHV010000406.1:0-2501 GCA_964424045.1 uncultured Ottowia sp.
ACCGACTCCTCGGCGTGGTCCTGCACGTGCTGCATGTAGGCCTGCACGACTTCCAGGCCGAACTCGCCGACCATGCGGCGCAGCTCCTGCACGCCCTTCTCGTTGGCGGCGATCTGCGCCTTCAGGTCGGCCAGGTTCTGCTGCGGGTTGCGGCTGGGGTATTCGCCGCTGGCCAGCAGGTCCAGCATGCTGCGCTCCTGCAGCACGCCGCGATCGACCAGCTTGACGTTGTCGATCTGCACGCCCTCCTCCTCGATGCGGGTGGAAAACGGCGGCATGGAGCCAGGCGTGATGCCGCCGATGTCGGCGTGGTGGCCGCGCGAGCCGACGTAGAACAGCGGCTGCTCGTGCCCGTCCAGGTAGACCGGCGTGATGACGGTGATGTCGGGCAGATGCGTGCCGCCGTGGTAGGGGTCGTTCAGCACGTAGACGGCACCCGGGCCCATGGTGGCGGCGTTGGCGTGGATCACGGTGCGGATGCTTTCGCCCATGCTGCCCAGGTGCACCGGCATGTGCGGCGCGTTGGCGATCAGCTGGCCGGCGCCGTCGAACAGCGCGCAGGAGAAGTCCAGCCGCTCCTTGATGTTGACCGAGTAGGCGGTGTTCTGCAGCTGCAGGCCCATCTGCTCGGCGATGTTCATGAACAGGTGGTTGAACACCTCCAGCAGCACCGGATCGACGGCGGTGCCGGCAGCGACGCGCGTGGCCCGCGGCACCGCGCGCTCCAGCACGAGGTGGTCCAGCGCCGTCAGGCGCGCGCGCCAGCCAGGCTCGACCACGGTGGTGGCATTCTGCTCGGCGATGATGGCCGGCCCGTCGATGCGGTCGCCGCAGCGCAGGTCGGCGCGCTCGATCAGGGCCGCCTCGTGCCAGGCCGGCGCGCCGTCGACGCCGGTGGTGTAGACGCGCACGGTGTCGCGCCGCGGCACGCTGCACGGCGGGTGCAGGGCGTGCTCGCGCTCGTGCGGCGCCGCACCCGCAACCACGGCCTCGACCGACACGGCCTCGACGACGAGCGCCTTGTCCGGCATCAGGAAGGCAAAGCGCTGGCGGTAGGCGGCCTCGAAGCCGCGCCGGGCCGCTGCCAGCAGGGCCGCATCGTCCAGCGGGCCCGGCGGCAGCGACACCACCAGCGCCGAGTCCGTGCCTTCGTAGCGCAGGTGCACGCGGTGGTGCGCGCAAATGTCTGCCGCCGGCGCCTGCTGGGCCCGTAGCTCGTCGCAGGCGGCCTGCTCCAGCTCGCCGAGCGCGGCCCGCAGCGCCGGCAGCTGGGCCGGCGCCAGCGGCCGCTCCAGCGCCAGCTCGCGCAGGGCCGCCTGGTCGGCCAGGCCCATGCCGTAGGCCGACAGCACGCCGGCCAGCGGATGCACCAGCACGCGCGAGATGCCCAGGGCGTCGGCCACGCCGCAGGCGTGCTGACCGCCGGCGCCGCCAAAGCACTGCAGGGTGTAGCGCGTGACGTCGTAGCCGCGCGCCACGCTGATCTTCTTGATCGCGCCGGCCATCTGCTGCACGCCGATGCGGATGAAGCCGTGCGCCACCGCCTCGGGCGTGCGCCCGAGCGGCGCCGCCATGGCCTGGAAGCCGCGCCGCACCGCCTCGGCATCCAGCGGCTGGTCGGCGGCGGGACCGAACACGTGCGGGAAATACGCCGGCTGCAGCTTGCCGACCATGACGTTGGCGTCGGTCAGCGCCAGCGGGCCGCCACGCCGATAACTGGCCGGGCCGGGATTAGCACCGGCACTGTCGGGGCCGACGCGCAGGCGCGCGCCGTCGAAGTGCAGGATGGAGCCGCCGCCCGCGGCCACGGTATGGATGCTCAGCATCGGCGCGCGCAGGCGCACGCCCGCCACCTGAGTCTCGAACTCGCGCTCGAACTGGCCGGCGTAGTGGCTGACGTCGGTCGAGGTGCCGCCCATGTCGAAGCCGATCACGCGCACCGGCGCCGCGCCGCCGCCGGCCTCGTGGCGCTGCGCCAGCTCGGCCGTGCGCGCCATGCCGACGATGCCGCCGGCCGGCCCGGACAGGATGGCGTCCTTGCCCTGGAAGGCCATGGCGTCGGTGAGCCCGCCCGAGGACTGCATGAACAGCAGCGGCACGCCCGGCATCTGCGCCGCCACCTGCTCCACATAGCGGCGCAGGATCGGCGTCAGGTAGGCGTCGACCACGGTGGTGTCGCCGCGGCTGACGAACTTCATCAGCGGGCTGGTCTGGTGCGAGGTGGCGACCTGAGCGAAGCCGGCGGCATGCGCCAGGCGCGCCGCCGCGAGCTCGTGCGCGGGGTGGCACCAGCCGTGCATGAAGACGATGGCGACGCTGCGCAGGCCGGCCGCGTGCTGCGCGCGCAGCGCTGCCGCCAGCGCCGGTTCGTCGAGCGGGCGCACCACGCTGCCGTCGGCCCCGACGCGTTCGTCGGCCTCGACCACGGCGCTGTAGAGCAGCTCGGGCAGCACGATGTGGCGGTCGAACAGGCGCGGCCGGTTCTGGTAGGCGATGCGCAG
>CAYRHV010000407.1:0-2481 GCA_964424045.1 uncultured Ottowia sp.
CTTTGTGCCCGACCCGCAGTACCTGGGCTTCGTCACGCCGCGCCTGAGCGACACGACGGCGGCCCTGACTCAGTGTAGTGTTTCGCCCTGACAGGCACTTATAGAAGTCAGAAAAAGGCTTGTGGCAAGGCGCAGTTCGCAGCCAATGCTGGCGGCCTTGGCAAGAACTGCAACGCCGCCGCGAGCCTTTTTCTGGCTTCCCGCAGGGCGAGCCGCCAAGGGGCCATCTGCTTTGTTGCGCGGCCTTGACATGGGCCCACCATGCCTGCGGCCACGCGCCGCGCAGCTGGCCCCTTGGCGACTCGCTATAAGCACCTGTCAGGGCGAAACACTACACCAGATATCGGTCAGGTACATGGGCGCGCCGCCGTAGACGATGGTCTTGAAGGAGCGCGCGCAGTCGGTGGGTGACAGGCCTTCGTGCTCGGCCTGGTCGACCAGGCGGCCGACGATGGTGGGCGCGGCAAACAGCGACAGCGGCCCGAGTTCGCGCCCGAGCGCGAACAGCTCGGCGCTGTCGACGCCGCCCGAGGCCGGCACCACGTGGCGCGCGCCGGCCATCAGGTGCGGGATGGCGTAGAGCCCGGCGCCGTGCGAGATCGGCGCGGCGTAGGCGATGGCGTCGCCGCTCCCGACCGGATCGATGTCGACGTGATAGCCCAGGCCCATGGTCATCAGGTTGCGCTGCGTCAGCATCACGCCCTTGGGTCGGCCGGTGGTGCCGCTGGTGTAGAACAGCCAGGCCAGATCCCGCGAGCCGCACTCGGCCAGCGGCACCGCGCGGGGATCGGCCGCCGGGGCGAGCAGGGCGTCGACGGCCTCGGACTCCAGGTCGAGCTGCCGCGCCAGGCCGGCCAGCGGTGCGGGCGCCACGTCCGCCGTGACGAAGCCCCAGCGTGCGCCGCTGTCGACAATGATCCACTCGACCTCGCGCGGGTGCAGCTTGGCGTTTACCGGTACCGCCACCAGGCCGGCCCACCACAGGCCCCAGAGCACTTCCAGGTAGCGCGGGTGGTTGCGCGCGAACAGCAACACCCGCTCTCCGGGAGGCAGCCCGGCCTGCCGCAGGCGCATCGCCAGGCCGGCACTGCGCGCGGCCCACAGGCCGTAGCTGGCGTGCAGCGCCGCGACGTGGAACAGGCCGGGCGCGTCGGGGCGGGCGCGCGCCTGGCGCAGCAGCAGATGGGCCAGGGACATGGAGTCGTTCTTGCCAGTCGGGGTCCGGTGACGCGGTGATTGTGCCGGATCGATGGCGGATCCGGGGGGTTGCGTGGCGGCCGCGTTGCCGAGCGCGTGCCGAGGACCGGCCGCGGCCGGATCAGCAGAGGAAGGGTCCGCTGAAGCTCTGCACGTGGCTCAGGTGGCAGGCCAGGGCGCCCGGGCCACGCCAGTCGTAGAGGCCGATCATGGGTGGTTCCAGGCGCACCGCCAGCGGCGCGCCCGGGCGCAGATCGAGCTCGAGCTGGTGCGAGGTCGAAGGCGCGACCAGCACCGGTGCTCCCCCGAGCGCGCCCGTGATGGGGCGGTGGATGTGGCCGGCGGCGATCAGTTGCACGCCGCCGTGCCGGGCCACCAGGCGCGCCAGCTCCTCGCGCCCGCTGCGCAGGCCGAATTCGTCCATGGCCGTGATGCCGCTGGTCAGCGGCGGGTGATGCATGAAGATCAGCACCGGCTCGCCAGCGCAGGCCTGCAGCTGGCGTTCCAGCCAGGCCAGCTGTGCGGCGCCGAGCTCGCCGTGGGGTTGGTACGGCACCACGGTGTCGAGGCCAATCAGGTGCAACCCCTGGTGCACCTCGTGCAGGCAGATCCAGGGCGCGGGCGCATCGGTTGCCACCGGCAGCCAGTCGCCGAGCGCCTCGAGCATGGTCTCGCGCAGGTCGTGGTTGCCCGGAATCGCCAGCACGCGCGGGCCGCCCTCCGCGGGCCCCGGCAGCTCCTTGCGCAGCAGTTCACGCACCACGGCGTAGTCGCTGGCGCGACCGGAGTCGACGAGGTCGCCGGTCAGCAGCACGATCTCGGGGGCCGGTTGCAGGCGTCGTGTGTGAATCAGGGCCTGCCGCAGCGCCCAGGACGGATCGAGGCCCGGACAGGTCGGGGTGGCTGTCAGTCCGATGTGCGGATCGGTGATGTGGGCGATGAGCACGGGGGTGTTCAGACCGGGACGGTGTAGTTCAGGGCCATGCGACCGCCATCAACCATGATGATCTCGCCCGTGATGTAGCTGGAGGCGTCGCTGGCCAGGAAGGCCACGACATCGGCGATCTCGCTTGGCTCGCCCAGCCGCCGCAGCGGCGTGCGCGCCATGATCTTCTGGCGTGCCGCCTCGCTGGTCAGGACGGCCTGCGCGGCCAGTTCGGTGGCGATGGTGCCGGGGCCGACCGCATTCACGCGGATGCCGTGCTCGGCCAGCGCCAGCGCCATGGCGCGCGTGAGCTGGTTGAGGCCGCCCTTGCTGACGTTGTAGCTGGCCAGCTCGGGGAT
>CAYRHV010000408.1:0-2478 GCA_964424045.1 uncultured Ottowia sp.
GGCGTTGAAGGGGCTGCTCATGCGCAGCGCCAGCGGCGAGATGTCGACCAGCTTGTCGGTCGGCATCTTCTCGCCAGCCTCGATGCCTTCGTGCACGGCATCGCCCTGGGCCTCGTTCGCCCGTTCCGCTTGGCCATTGGACGCGGAACGGGCTACAGAAAAGAATAGAAACACCGGAACGGTATCTTTCGATCGTTCCAGTAGTCGGCGGCATCGCGGAAGATGTCGAGCAGCTGCTCGCGCGCCTCCTTGTCGAACTTGGCCGTCGCCGGGATGTGCTCGAGCACCACCACGAAGCCCGGCTGCGGCCCGCTCTTGTGCAGCGGGTCGGTCATGCAGTCGTACAGGGCGTCGAAGTTCTTGCCGAAATGCGCCGGGAAGCTGAACTGCGCGGCAATCATCTCCAGCACGTCCTGCTTGGTGTGCGCCTGCGCCAGGTCGGCGTAGAGGAAGTGCTGGCCCAGCTGCTGCGCGGCCTCGAGCAGATCCTCCGCGTGGAAGGCGCGGATCGACTGCACGATGTTGGCTCGCACGTTCTTCAGGGGCACGTCCTCGGGCGCGTGGGTGGGATAACCGACTGGCTGATCCATCTCCGCGGTTCTTTCTGAAGTCAATGACCGGTCCGGTACAGTCAGCTGCACCGGTTGGAACTGCTCATGGGCTTTCACTCTTCGACGATCCTCTTGAAGCTCGAATAATGGTCGCTGGTGTAATAACAGGCATCCGGTTCGGTGCGTACCGTGCCGCCGCAGACGATGCGACGCGCGCCACGATCGCGCAGGCCAGCGGTCTCCACGGTGTACTCGCGGTAGTAGCCACGCCGCATGACCGGCAGCAGCCGCTCGCGATTGCCAAAGACCATGCCGTCCTTTTCGTGGGGAAACGGCCCGCCCTGGCGAATCAGGCGATAGGTGTGCCGGCCCTGGCGGGGCAGCTGCGTGACCGCGATGCTTGTATCGGAACCGCCGCCGGACGTGCACGCCTGGATGACGCCCACGCCAGCAGCCAATGCAACGCACAACAGCAGGGCCGAGAGCAATCGCGCAACAGGCGATGCCGCTGTTCGCCACATCAAGACACCGTTTGAAAACCTGCGGGTTTCCCCGAAAATCTCAACCCTGAAGTGTGACGCAAACGGCCCAGAAAAGCAAGCACCCGGCCGGATTTCCGACCGGAATGCAGGCTTGGACGAATTGAATCGAGTGTGCGCTCACTCGCCGCACACACTGCACCAATTCATTCGTTGGCGTCGGCGACCGTGAGGGCCGTCATGTTCACGACGCGGCGCACCGTGGCACTGGCCGTGAGAATGTGCACGGGCTTGGCGGCTCCGAGCAACACCGGTCCGATCGCGATGTTGCCGCCGGCCGCGGTTTTCAGCAGGTTGTAGGCGATGTTGGCGGCGTCGATGCCCGGGAACACCAGCAGGTTGGCGTCGCCCTCCAGCGCCGTGCGCGGCATCAGGGTGCGGCGTTCGCGGCCGTTCAGCGCCACGTCGCCGTGCATCTCGCCGTCCACCTCGAGCCAGGGTGCGCGCTCCTGCAGCAGCTGCAGCACGCGGCGCATCTTCAGCGCGCTGGGCTGGTCGCTGGAGCCGAAGTTGGAGTGTGACAGCAGCGCCGCCTTGGGCTCGACGCCGAAGCGCTGCACCTCGCGCGCCGCCATGATCGCGATCTCGGCCAGTTCCTCGGCGCTGGGGTCGTAGTTGACGTGGGTGTCGACCAGGAACACCTGGCGGTCCGGCAGCAGCAGGCCGTTCATGCAGGCATAGACCGGAGAGCCCTCGCGCCGCCCGATCACCTGGTCAACGTAGCGCAGATGGTCCATGGTGCGGCCCCAGGTGCCGCAGATCAGGCCGTCCACCTCGCCCGCGTGCAGCAGCATCGAGCCGATCAGCGTCAGGCGCCGGCGCATCTCGATCTTGGCCACCTGCACCGTGATGCCCTTGCGCTCGGTCATCTGGTGGTAGGTCTGCCAGAAGTCGCGGTAGCGGTGGTCGTGCTCGGTGTTGACGACGTCGTAGTCCGTGCCCTCCTTCAGGCGCAGGCCGAACTTCTCGATGCGCTGGGCGATGATGGCCGGCCGGCCGATCAGCGTCGGGCGCGCGATCTCCTCGTCGACCACGATCTGCGCCGCGCGCAGCACGCGCTCCTCCTCGCCCTCCGAGTAGGCCACGCGCTTGCGGCTGGCGCCGCGCGCGAGGTCGAAGATCGGCTTCATAGTGGCGCCGGAGGCATAGACAAAGGACTGCAGGCGCGCGCGGTAGGCCGCCATGTCGGCGATCGGGCGCGTGGCCACGCCGCTGGCGACCGCCGCCTCGGCCACCGCCGGCGCCACCTTCATCATCAGGCGCGGGTCAAACGGCTTGGGAATCAGGTATTCCGGGCCGAAGGCGAGCTGCTCGCCGACGTAGGCGCGCGCCACCACCTCGCTCTGCTCGGCCTGGGCCAGCTCGGCGATGGCGTGCACGGTGGCGAT
>CAYRHV010000409.1:0-2476 GCA_964424045.1 uncultured Ottowia sp.
GCGCATGACCTGTGGGTGGCGCGCCAGCAAGTGGACCTGGACAGTGTGACGCCGCTGGAGTTTGCGCCGGCCTGACGCCGCTGCGCGCCACGATCCGTTCCGGCGGGTGGGCCCGGATGAACAGCTTGCGTGGGTCGCTCGATTACATTCGGGGCCGCGCCGTGCCCGACTGACCGGCGCGTGCAGCACGCCGACTGCCAGCCTCCAACAGCAAGCCTCATCGACACCCCATGGCCCTGAAATCCACCATCTTCAAGGCCGAGCTGCAGCTGGCCGATATCGACCACGGCTGCTACACCGACCTGGCGCTGACGCTGGCGCGGCACCCGAGCGAGACGGACGAGCGCATGATGATGCGGCTGGCGGCGCTGGCGCTCAACACCCACCAGGTGCAGGCTCTGTGCCAGGGCGACGGGCAGATCGGCTTTGGCGCCGGGCTGTCGAGCCCGGACGAGCCTGATGTGCAGTTGGTCGACTTCACCGGTCGCATTCGGCTCTGGATCGAGGTGGGCCAGCCCGACGACAAGGCGCTGGTCCGGGCCTGCTCGAAGGCCGACGCGGTGGTGGTCTATGCCTACGGGCCGGCGGCCGAGGTCTGGTGGCGCGGCGTCGAGGGGCGGCTGGCGCGGCTGGACCGGCTGGCGGTGTGGCGCATTCCGGCGGCCGAGGCGCAGGCCCTGGCCGGGCTGGCCGAGCGCAGCATGCGGCTGCAGGCGACGCTGCAGGAGGAGGTGCTGACGCTGTCGAACGCGCGCGCCAGCCTGGGCGTTGAGCCGCTGCGCTGGAAGTAGGGGCTGTGCCGCCTCGGTCGCGACAGGCCCTCAGCGCGCGGTGCGGCCGATGCCGGCGTCCACGGTGCCGTAGACGGTAACGCCGGATCCGGTCGCGCCGGCGTCCGGGCCAGACGGGGCACCGCTGGCGCAGCCGGCAAGGGCCAGGGCCGTGCCGATGGCACCGGCCAGCAGCAGCCGGCGGATGCGTTGGTGCAGTTCAGTCATGCGGGAGCAGGCGATGGGTAGTGCGCGCGCGACCTTCGGGGTGGAGCGCCGCCGGAATTGTCGGTCCGGGCGGCGCGTCACGCATAAAAAAGCTGCCGAAGCGGCCTGAAGCGAAGGAGGAGGAGGGAGGGAGGAGGAATAACCGCTTCAGGTTGTCAGGGGCACGAGGCCAGAAGGCTCGGCAGCGTCAATTCAGTCCCTCTTTGCTTGCCATCCATTCCACGATGAATGGGAGAGCCCATGGTGGCCCAAAGTTCCGGCCGGCGCTGCGTCGATTGGTAAAGTCCGCCTGAAAGTCAGTGACTTTCTGCGGGTGCTGAAACCGGCGGTAACCCCGGCCCTGCGGCACACGGCACTCGGACTGCCGCTTGGCCGCTGGGCCCGGCGCGGCAGCGGGCTCTCTACAATCAGGCGTCAACCCGACGCTGCGGGCCCAGCGCCCCACAGTCCCACCCTGGAGACCCGATCATGAACGCTCCGACGCCGGAGGAAGAAGACAAGCGCGCCCAGCTGCGCCGCGCGGCCCTTGACTATCACGAGTTTCCGGCGCCCGGCAAGATCGCCATCGCGCCCACCAAGCCGGTGGTCAACCAGTACGAGCTCTCGCTGGCCTACAGCCCCGGCGTGGCGGCGCCCTGCGAGGAGATCGTGCGCGACCCGGCAACAGCGTTCCGTTACACCGCGCGCGGCAACCTGGTCGGTGTGATCACCAACGGCACGGCGGTGCTGGGCCTGGGCGACATCGGCGCGCTGGCGGGCAAGCCGGTGATGGAAGGCAAGGGCGTGCTGTTCAAGCGCTTCTCGGGCCTGGACGTGTTCGACATCGAGATCGACGAGAAGGACCCGGACAGGCTGGTCGAGATCATCGCCGCGCTGGAGCCGACCTTCGGTGCCATCAACCTCGAGGACATCAAGGCGCCCGAGTGCTTCGTGGTCGAGCAGAAGCTGCGCGAGCGGCTGAAGATCCCGGTCTTTCACGACGACCAGCACGGCACCGCCATCGTCGTCGGCGCGGCGGTGGTGAACGGCCTGAAGGTGGTGGACAAGCCGATCGACCAGGTGAAGCTGGTGGTCTCGGGCGCCGGCGCCGCGGCGCTGGCCTGCACCGGCCTGCTGGTGGACCTGGGCGTGCGGCGCGAGAACGTCTGGGTGACCGACATCGAAGGCCTGGTCTACGAGGGCCGCACGGCGCTGATGGACGAATACAAGGCCATCTATGCGCAGAAGACCGAGCAGCGCACGCTGGCCGAGGTGATCGAGGGCGCCGATGTGTTCCTGGGCCTGTCGGCTGGCGGCGTGCTCAAGCCCGAGATGGTGGCGCGCATGGCCGACAAGCCGCTGATCCTGGCGCTGGCGAACCCGAACCCCGAGATCCTGCCCGAGGATGCCAAGGCGGTGCGCCCGGACGCGGTGCTGGCCACCGGCCGCACCGACTACCCGAACCAGGTCAACAACGTCCTGTGCTTCCCCTACATCTT
>CAYRHV010000410.1:0-2470 GCA_964424045.1 uncultured Ottowia sp.
CCCTCGCCGATGATGGTGGTGATGATCGGCACCTCGAGCTGCGCCATCTCGTAGATGTTGCGCCCGATGGCCTCGCTCTGGCCGCGCTCCTCGGCGTCGATGCCGGGAAAGGCCCCCGGCGTGTCGACGAAGGTGAACACCGGCAGCTTGAACTTCTCGGCCGTCTTCATCAGGCGCAGCGCCTTGCGGTAGCCCTCGGGCCGCGTCATGCCGAAGTTGCGCGCCGCGCGCTCCTTGGTGCCGCGCCCCTTCTGGTGGCCGATCACCATGCAGGCGTTGCCGCCAAAGCGCGCCAGGCCGCCGACGATGCTGGCGTCGTCGGCGAAGTGGCGATCGCCGTGCAGTTCGATGAAATCGGTGAAGCACTCGCCGATGTAGTCCAGCGTGTAGGGGCGGTCCGGATGCCGTGCGATCTTGGTGATCTGCCACGGCGTCAGGTCGCTGTAGATGTCCTTGGTGAGCTTCAGGCTCTTCTTGTCGAGCTGCTCGATTTCTTCCGAAATATCGACCGCGCTTTCGCTCTGTACATAGCGCAGTTCCTCGATCTTGTTTTCCAGCTCGGCAATCGGCTGCTCGAAGTCCAGGAAGGTGCGTTTGGCCAATATAGGCTCCTCGTAACGAGATGCCGGCAATGTTACCGGATGAGGCCTGCGCGACGGCTCAATAGGAGACCGGCAGCGGGTCCAGCGAGCGCCACATGTACCAGGTGGCGACGCTGCGCCACGGCGCCCAGCCTTCGCCGACCTCGCGTGCCTCGATGCGGCTGACGGGCTCGCCGGAAAAGTAGTTCTGGCTGATGCCCCGGATCAGGCCGACGTCGTCCAGCGGCAGCACGTCCGGGCGCAGCAGGTGGAAGATCAGGAACATCTCCGCCGTCCAGCGGCCGATGCCGCGGATCGCCACCAGCTCGGCGATGATGGCCTCGTCGTCCATGCCGGCCCAGCGCGTGACGTGGATCTTGCCGGCGTCGAAATGCAGCGCCAGATCCACCAGGTATTCGATCTTGCGCGCCGACAGGCCGGCCGCGCGCATGTCGTCCACCTTCAGGCGCAGTACCGCGGCCGGGGTCAGGCGCCGCGTCAGCGCGGCAAAGCGGTCCCACACCGACTGCGCTGCCCGCACCGAGATCTGCTGGCCGACGATGGAACGCGCCAGCGTCACGAACGGGTCGCCGCGCGACTCCAGGCAGGCATCGCCGAAGCGCGGAATCAGGCGCCGCATGACGCGGTCGCGCCGCGTCAGGTGGGCGCAGGCATCGGCCCAGTAGTCGGGCACGATGGACGTCGCTGCCGGCCCACTGGCCACTGCCGGCTTGCCGCGGCGAGTCGTCACTGCACCGCCTCCCAGGTGGTGCCGGCGGGCGAGTCCTTGAGCACGATGCCGGCGGCCCGGAGCTCGTCGCGGATGCGGTCGGCGGCGGCGAAGTCGCGCGCCTGCTTGGCCGCCGCGCGCGCGGCGATGCGCGCCTCGATCGCCTCCGCGTCCAGCGTGCTGCCGGCACGCAGGAAGGCCTTCGGATCGTCCTGCAGCAGGCCCAGGCAGCCGCCCAGCGCCTTCAGCAGGCCGGCGTCCTGCGGCCGGCGCTGGCGGTTCACCTGGCTGGCCAGCTCGAACAGCACGGCCACTGCCTCCGGCGTGCCGAAGTCTTCGTCCATCGCGGCCTTGAAACGGGCCGCGAACGGATGGGTCCAGTCGATCGCCGCCGGCGTCTCGGCCGGCACGGCATCGAGCGCGGTGTAGAGCCGGCGCAGCGCCGCGCGCGCGTCCTGCAGGTGCACGTCGCTGTAGTTGAGCGGGCTGCGGTAGTGCGCACGGATGATGAAGAAGCGGATGGTCTCGGCATCGAACTGCTCGAGCACCTCGCGGATGGTGAAGAAGTTGCCCAGCGACTTGGACATCTTCTCGTTGTCGATGTTGACGAAGCCGTTGTGCATCCACACCCGCGCCAGCGGCACGCCGTTGGCGCCCTCGCTCTGGGCGATCTCGTTCTCGTGGTGCGGGAACTGCAGGTCGGCGCCACCGCCGTGGATGTCGAAGGTGTTGCCCAGCAGGGCGCAGCTCATGGCCGAGCACTCGATGTGCCAGCCCGGACGCCCCAGGCCGTAGGGGCTGTCCCAGCGCGCGCCCTCGGGCTCGCTCGCCTTGGCGGATTTCCAGAGCACGAAATCGAGCGGATCGTCCTTGCCCTCGGCGACGTCGACGCGCTCGCCGGCATGCAGCTCGTCCAGCGTCTTGCCCGACAGCTTGCCGTAGCCCGGAAAGCGCCGCACGGCGTAGTTGACGTCGCCATCGGCGCCGCGATAGGCCAGGCCCTTGTCCTCCAGCGTGCCGATGATCGCGAGCATCTGCGGCACGTAGTCGGTGGCGCGCGGGTCGTACGTGGGGCGCTCGACCCCCAGGGCGTCGAAGTCGCGATACATCTCGGCGATCATGCGGTCGGTGAGCTGGCGGATGGTCTCGCCGTTCTCCA
>CAYRHV010000411.1:0-2466 GCA_964424045.1 uncultured Ottowia sp.
TCCTGGCCGCCGAGGGCGACAGCCAGTGGACCTTCTTCGACGGCAACTACCAGGAGTACGAGGCCGACAAGAAGAAGCGCCTGGGCGAGGAGGGCGCGGCGCCCAAGCGCGTGCGCTTCAAGGCGCTGAAGTAGGCGGCGCTGGCGCGGTGCGGCCCAGGCCGCGGCGCGCGGCGTCGATCCCGCATGACATGACGAGTCGAGAGCCAAGGACAATGACTGACAGCCCCACCCCGATCTGGTTCATCAGCGGTTGCTCGACCGGTTTCGGTCGCGCACTGGCCGAGCAGGTACTGGCCCGCGGCTGGCGTGCCGTGGTCACGGCGCGCCAGCAGGCCAGCGTCCAGCCCCTGGCGGCGCGCCACCCCGACACCGCGCTGGCGCTGGCGCTGGACGTGACGCGGCCGGAGCAGGTCACGGCGGCCGTGGCGGCGGCCGAACAGCGCTTCGGCGGCATCGACGTGCTGGTCAACAACGCCGGCTACGGCTATCAGGCCGCGGTCGAGGAGGGCGAGGAGATCGAGATTCGCGCCATGTTCGACGCCAACGTGTTCGGCCTGTTCGCGCTCACGCGCGCGGTGCTGCCGATCATGCGGCGCCAGCGCCGCGGCCACGTGTTCAACATCACCTCGCTCGCCGGCATCTCGGGCTTTGCCGCTTCGGGTTACTACGCGGCCAGCAAGCACGCGGTCGAGGGCTGGGCCGATTCGCTGGCGGTGGAGTGCAACCCGCTGGGCATCCGCGTCACCTGCATCGAGCCGGGTGCGTTTCGCACCGACTGGGCCGGCCGCTCGCTGCACCGCACGGAGAGCTGCATCGCCGACTACGCGTCGATCGTGACCGCGCGCATGCGCCAGACCGACGCGCACAGCGGCAAGCAGCCGGGCGATCCGCAACGCGCCGCCGAACTCATCCTCGCGCTCAGCCAGCACGCCCAGCCGCCGCGCAACATCGCACTGGGTGTGCGCGCCGTCGAGATGGGGGCATTGCGCCTGCGGGCCAAGCTGGCCGACATCGAGCGCTGGGCACCCGAAGGCCGGCGTACCGACTACGACGCCTGAAGTCCCCGGCCAGCGCGATGCGCCTGCGCCCCTTCCTGGAGGTGGACGACCTGGCGTTCGCTGCCACGCGCGACGTCATCGTGGCGCGCCTGGGCGCGCCGCTGCGCCGCACGCGCAACGGCGTGGGCCTCGACGAGTTCGACTACGGCGCGCGCGTGCTGCGTTTCCAGCCCAGCGGCCGACTGGAAGAGGTGACGCAGCGCGCGCCGGTGCTGTACCTGTTGGATGAGAAGGGCGTGGCCGACTTGCCCTTTTCGGCGCTGGCGGCCTTTGTGCGCGCGCACGACGACGCGGCGTTCGAGCGTGCCGGCTTCCTGGTCAGTCCGCGTTTTGGCCTGGCCTTCGTGCCCGGCGAGCCCGACTGGGTGACGGCGCTGGCGGCGCACTGCATCGACACCTGGCGTGCGCTTTAGGGCTCATCGATGGCGCAAATTACTATTATTACGGTAGCTATTCGCGCCTGTCGGCAAAGCGCCGCAGCCATATTCTGAGTTGAACCTCGAAAGTCAGCGGCGCTGGCGACTCAGCCGCTGCACGGCCTTCAGCGTGTCTTCGACGTGCCGCAACGGGTCGCTGCCTTGGTGCGAAAAGACCACGCGCCCGTCCTGCCCGATCACGTAGGAAATGCGGCTGGCCACGCCCGGGCGCAGCGACTGGGCGTCGTAGGCGCGGATGGTGCGGCCTTGTGAATCGGAGCCGACGGCAAAGCGGTTGCGGCATTCCTCGACGCTGAACTTCCTCAGGGTCTCGATGTCGTCGTGCGAGATCCCCACCACCGTGGCGCCCAGTGCGGCGAATTTCGGCGTGGCCTCGGCAAAGGCATTGGCCTCGATGGTGCAGCCCTGGGTAAAGGCCTTGGGGAAGAAGTACAGCACCACCGGGCCCTTCTTCAGCGCCTTGGTCAGGTCGAACTCGAAGGTTTGGCCTCCGACCGCTGCCGGGGTGCTGAACGCTGGGGCCGCGTCACCGGGCTTGAGCGCAGCCGCTGCCGCCAGCGGCAGGGCCAGCGCCAGTGCGGCCAGCGGAGCGATGCGGGTGAAGCGAACCACGGTGGACTCCCCGGTGCGCCCGTTGCGCGCTGCACCGATGATACGCGCGCGCGGCCCGCGGCGCTCAGCCGCAGGCGCCGACGAACCCGCACTGCGTGCAGTAATCGCAGCCGTCCTTGCGGATCATCGCGTGCGCCCCGCATTCGGGGCACTTCTTGCCGGCCATGACGCCGGGCACGCTGCTGGCCGCGTGGGCGCCGTGCCCGATCTGCGCGTCGGTCGCTGGCGGCAGTTCGTCCGGGTCGAAGAGCGAGGCCTGCGCGGCTTCGGCGCGGCGCGCGATCAGGTCCTCGATGGCGTAGCCGATGGCCGCGACCTCGCTGTCGTGCCAGCGCGGCACGTGGGTGCCGTCGGCCT
>CAYRHV010000412.1:0-2465 GCA_964424045.1 uncultured Ottowia sp.
CGCCCGAGAGCATCTGCAGCGGCATGATGGTGAGCATCATCAGCATGCCGAACTGCGGCATGTTGCGCGCCACCGTCGCCATGAAGATGCCCATGGACGTGGTGGCGAACAGGCACAGCGCCGCGCCGGCGAAGAACAGCGGCAGCGAGCCGGCCACCGGCACCTGCAGCACCCCGCGCACGACGAGGGTGATGGAGACCCAGGCCGCCAGCAGCACGACCAGGCTCATGGCCCAGACCTTGGCCAGCATGATCTGCGCCGGCGTCACGGGCATGACCAGCAGGTGCTCCACCGTGCCGTGCTCGCGTTCGCGAATCAGCGCCGCGCCGGCCAGGATGATGGACAGCATGGTGATGTGGTTGATGACCTGCACCAGGCTGCCGAACCAGGCGGGGTCTAGCGCCGGATTGAAGCGCGCGCGCAGTGCAAGCTGCACCGGCGGCTCGGCGCTGGCGCGGTAACGCTGGGCAAACTCGCCGATCTCGCCCAGGACGATCTGTTGCACATAGCCGCTGCCCGTGAAGGCCTGGCTCATGCGCGTGGCGTCGACGTTGAGCTGGATCTGCGGCGCGCGGCCGGCCAGCAGGTCGCGCTGGAAGCCTTGCGGGATGACCATGACGAAGGTGTAGATACCGGCATCCATGCCGCGGTCCATTTCGGGCCAGTCGATCAGGCGCGGCGGGCTGAAGTGCGGCGGATACAGGGCCGAGGCAATGCGCCGCGACAGCGGCGAGTGATCCTCGTCGACGATGGCGATGGGCGCGTTGTTCAGGGTTTCGGGCATGGCCGTGGCCGCGGTGTAGACGCCCGCCGTGAAGACGTAGACGATCAGGACCAGCATCATTGGGTCGCGCCACAGGCTCCACAGCTCCTTGGTGCCCAGGTGCCAGGTGTTGGCGAGGAATTGACGCATGGCTCAGCGCTCCTGCTTGCGCAGCAGGGCGATGGCTGTGCCGACGATGATGGGCACGGCGATCAGCATGGGCAGCAGCGATGCGCCCAGGTCGCCGAAGTGCAGCGCCTTGTTGAACACGCCGCGGCTGACGTCGATCATGTGCGTGGCCGGGTAGATCTGGCCGATCACGCGGGCGCCGCCCTGCAGCGAGGACACCGGGTCTATGAGCCCGGAGAACTGCATGGTCGGGATCATGGTGCCGATCATGGCGAAGAACATGGCGGCGATCTGGCTCCTGGTGATGCTGGACGCCAGCAGGCCCATGCCGGTGGCGCAGAAGCTGAAGATCAGCGCGGCCAGCAGCAGGGCGACAAAACTGCCCTTGATCGGCACGCCAAACACGGCCACCGCGAGCAGAATCATCAGCCCGAAATTCAGCAGCGCCAGCGCCACGTAGGGCAGCTGCTTGCCGAGCAGGAATTCGGTGCGCGTGACCGGGGTGACGTAGAGGTTGATGATGGAGCCGGTCTCCTTCTCGCGCACCACGGCCAGTGCCGTGAGCATGGCCGGCAGCATGAGCAGCAGCATGGGGATGATGGCGGGCACCATGGCCGGCAGGCTTTTCACGTCCGGGTTGTAGCGGAAGCGTGTTTCGATTTCCGCAAGGCCGGCGCCGGCCGCACCCGAGCGCAGGGCCGCCTGCTCGGCCAGCCAGTGCTGGTGTATGCCCTGCACGTAGCCCTGCACGGTTTCGGCGCGCTGCGGCATGGCGCCGTCTATCCAGGCGCCGATGGCCACGGGCCTGCCGCGCAGCACGTCGCGGCCGAAGCCGGGCGGGATCTCCAGCGCCAGGCTGAGCTCGCCGCTGGCCATGCGGCGGTCCAGGTCCGCGTAGCTGGCAATCGGCGGGCGCTCGACGAAATAGCGCGACCCGGCCAGGCTCAGCGCGTAGCTTTCGCTCACGCTGGACTGGTCGCGATCGAGCACGGCGTAGCTCAGGTCGTTCACATCCATGCTGATGCCAAAGCCCATCACGAACATCAGGATCACCGAGCCGGCCAGCGCCAGCGTCGCGCGCACCGGGTCGCGCTGCAGTTCCAGCGCCTCGCGCCACATGTAGCTCAGCAGGCGCTGCGGGCTGAAGCGGCTGGGCCGGCCGGGCGCGGGCGCAGGGCCGGTTGCAGCCGGCGCGGCGGGCGCATCGGGTTCCGGCGCGCCGCCTTCCGCCTCGATCAGGTAGCCGATGAAGGCCTCCTCCAGCGTCTTGGCGCCGCGCTTTTGCACCAGCGCTGCCGGCGTGTCGCTGTCCAGCACCCGGCCGGCGTGCATCATGGACATGCGGTCGCAGCGCGCGGCCTCGTTCATGAAGTGGGTGGAGATGAAGATGGTGACCCGGTCGCGCCGCGACAGCTCGACCAGCAGGCGCCAGAAGGCGTCGCGCGCCACCGGGTCCACGCCCGAGGTCGGCTCGTCCAGGATCAGCAGCTCGGGCTCGTGCACCATGGCGACGGCCAGCGAGAGGCGCTGGCGCATGCCCAGCGGCAGGCTCTTGGGCAGGCTGTCCTGCACC
>CAYRHV010000413.1:0-2465 GCA_964424045.1 uncultured Ottowia sp.
CGCGCTCCGGGTTGACGTAAAGGTGCAGGTTGCTGCCCGTGAGCTTGCGCGCCACCAGCTCGACGCAGCCGATCTCGATGATGCGGTCGCCGGTCTCGGCCGACAGGCCGGTGGTTTCGGTGTCGAGGACGATTTGTCGGGTCATGTCGATTCGCCAGCGTCGGGCTGTGCGCAGTCGGCCACCGCACTCAGTCGGTGTCCACCTCGGTCAGTGCGTCACCACGAATCGGTTCCGCTGGCCGCGGAGCAGGCCATGCCAGCGGCAGCCGTGGCCGGGGTCTCCCTGGCCACAGGCTGCGCCCCCTTGAGGGGGAGGCGCAACATCGCGCAGCGAGTGGAGCCACGGGGGTGTTTCATTTCAGACGCGGAACGACTCGCCGCAGCCGCAGCGGTCGCGCTCGCGCGGGTTGCTGAAGCGGAACCCCCCGGACAGGCCTTCGCTCACGTAGTCGACCTCGGTGCCGTCGATGAAGACCAGGCTCTCGCGATCCACCACCAGGGTGACGCCGTGCTGCTCGATCAGCACGTCGTCCGGCCCGGCCTCGTCCACGTATTCGAGCTTGTAGGAAAAACCGGAGCAGCCGGTGGTGGTGACGCCCACGCGCACGCCGAGCCCCTTGCCGCGCCGGGCAAGATGGCTGGAGACATGGTGGGCCGCAGATTCGGACAGCGAAATGCTCATGACGGATACCGCGCAAGAAGACGCCGGGCCAGCGATTGCTGCCGGCAACGACTTGACTATAGCCGGTTCGAGGGCAGCCGGCAGGGGCTCAGGTCGGCGTCGCCGCACGCGCACCGGCGCGCAGCCGGGCCACCCGGTCGCGGATGGCACGGGCGGCGTGGTCGATCTCGGCCTCGGTGGTGAAGCGCCCGAAGCTGATGCGCAGCGAGGCGTGCGCCAGCTCGTCGCTGCGTCCGAGCGCGCGCAGCACGTGGCTGGGCTGCTGGCTGGCGCTGTGGCAGGCCGAGCCGCTGGACAGGGCCAGCTCGGGCAGGCCCAGCAGCAGGGCCTCGCCATCGAGGCCGGCAAAGCTGAGATTCACGTTGTGCGGCACGCGTCGAGTCGCGTGGCCGTTCAGCAGCACGCTGTCGAGCCCGGCCAGGCCGGCCAGCAGGCGCTCATGCAGGGCCTCGATGCGTGCCTCGCCCGCCGCCAGTTCATCGCCCGCCAGGCGAAAGGCCTCGCCCATGCCGACGATCTGGTGCGTGGGCAGCGTGCCCGAGCGCAGACCGTGCTCCTGGCCGCCGCCGTGCATCTGCGCCACCAGGCGCACGCGCGGCTGGCGCCGCACGTAGAGCGCGCCGATGCCCTTGGGTCCGTAGGTCTTGTGCGCGGTCAGGCTCATCAGGTCGACCGGCAGCGTCTTCAGGTCGATCGCCACCTTGCCCGTGGCCTGGGCCGCGTCGACGTGCAGCAGCACGCCGCGCTCGCGGCAGATCGCCCCCAGCGCCGCCACGTCCTGGATCACGCCGATCTCGTTGTTCACCAGCATCACGCTGGCGAGAACGGTGCCCGGCCGCAGCGCGGCGCGAAACGCATCGAGGTCAACCAGGCCATCCGGTTCCACGTCGAGAAAGCTGACCTCGAAGCCTTCGCGCTGCAACTCGAGCAGCGGGTCGAGCACGGCGTTGTGCTCGGTCCTGAGGGTGACCAGGTGCCGGCCCTTGTCGCGCAGCTGCTGCGCCGCGCCCTTGAGCGCCAGGTTGTTGGATTCGGTGGCGCCGCTGGTCCAGACGATCTCGCGCCCGTCGGCGCCGATCAGGGCCGCGACCTGGGCGCGTGCGGCGTCCACTGCCTTGCCCGCCTCCCAGCCCCAGGCGTGGCTGCGGCTGGCCGGGTTGCCGAAATGCTGGCCGAGCCAGGGCACCATGGCCTCGACCACGCGCGGATCAACCGGCGTGGTGGCGCCATAGTCGAGGTAGATCGGCAGGGCAGCCGGAGCAGCCATGAGGGACTCTTGCGTCCGCGCCGGGTCAGGCGTGCGTGCGGGCAGCTGCTGCCTACTTGATCGCCAGCGAGCCGAGGGCGAACACCGAATTGGGCGCGTTGACGCGGATCGGCTTGACCACCGGGGCGCTGGAAATGGCGCGCTTGGTGGCCGGCTTGTCCTCGATCTCGAAGCCGCGCGCATGCTGCTCGTCGACCAGCTTCTGCAGCGTGACCGACTCCAGGAACTGCAGGACGTGCACGTTCAGCGCCGCCCACAGGTCATGCGTCATGCAGCGGCTGCCGTCGGCGCCGCAGTTTTCCTTGCCGCCGCACTGGGTGGCGTCCAGCGGCTCGTCGACCGCGGTGATGATGTGGGCCACGGTGATGTCGCCGGCCTTGCGCCCGAGCGAATAGCCACCCCCCGGCCCGCGCGTGGACTCGACCAGTTCGTTGCGACGCAGTTTGCCGAACAGCTGCTCCAGGTAGGACAGCGAGATCTGCTGGCGCTGGCTGATCGCGGCCAGCGTCACCGGGC
>CAYRHV010000414.1:0-2462 GCA_964424045.1 uncultured Ottowia sp.
GGCACGCGCCTGCGCCTGCGCGGCGAGCTGCGCGGCGGCTTTGGCGGCCTGACCATGATGCATCCGGCGGTGCGGCCGGCCGGCGCGCCGCTGGCGCAGGCGCTGACGCCGGTCTACCCGAGCACGGCCGGGCTGCCCCAGGCCTATCTGCGCAAGGCGGTGCTGGCCGGGCTGACGCAGGCCGACCTGAGCCCGACCATTCCGGACGAATGGCTGGCCTCGCAGGCGGAGCTGCGCGCCTGGGATCTGCGCCGTGCCCTGGCCTTCCTGCACCAGCCGACGCCGCAGGTCGCGCTGGCCGAGCTGGAAGACCACCGCCATCCGGCCTGGCAGCGCCTGAAGGCCGAGGAACTGCTGGCGCAGCAGCTGTCGCAGGCACGGGCGCGTGCCGCCCGTGACCGGCTGCACGCGCCGCAGCTGCGCGCCGGCCGCGACGGCCTGCCCGATGCGCTGCTGGCGGCGCTGCCGTTTCCGCTCACGGCGGCGCAGCGGCGCGTGGGCGAGGAGATCGCGCGCGACCTGGCGCGCGCCCAGCCCATGCACCGGCTGCTGCAAGGCGACGTTGGCAGCGGCAAGACCGTGGTGGCGGCGCTGGCCGCCTGCGTGGCGATCGACGCCGGCTGGCAGTGCGCGCTGATGGCGCCGACCGAGATCCTGGCCGAGCAGCACTTCGCGCGCCTGGCCGACTGGCTGGCGCCCTTGCTGGCGCCGCGTGGGCAGAGCGTGGCCTGGCTCACCGGCAGCCAGAAGAAGAAGGAGCGCGGCCAGATGCTGGCGGCGATCGAGAGCGGCGCGGCGGCGCTGGTGATCGGCACCCACGCGGTGATCCAGCGCGAGGTGCGCTTTGCCCGCCTGGGACTGGCGATCATCGACGAGCAACACCGTTTCGGCGTGCAGCAGCGGCTGGATCTGCGACAGAAATTGAGCGAATCCGATCAGGAACCGCACCTGCTGATGATGAGCGCCACCCCCATCCCGCGCACCCTGGCGATGGGTTATTACGCCGACCTCGACGTCTCCACGCTGGACGAGCTGCCGCCGGGCCGCACGCCCGTGGTGACGCGGTTGTTTGCGGCGCACCGGCGCGACGAGCTGATCGGGCGCGTGCGCGACTGGGTGGCGCAGGGGCGCCAGGCCTACTGGGTCTGTCCGCTGGTGGAGGAGAGCGAGGCGCTGGACCTGTCCGATGCCACCGCCACGCACGCCGAGCTGGCGGCGGCGCTGCCCGGGCACGCGGTCGGACTGCTGCACGCGCGCATGGCGCCGGCCGAGAAGAAGGCGGTGATGGCGGAATTCGCCGCCGGCCGCATGGCGCTGCTGGTGGCGACCACGGTGATCGAGGTCGGCGTCGATGTGCCCAACGCCAGCCTGATGGTGATCGAGCACGCCGAGCGCTTCGGCCTGTCGCAGCTGCACCAGCTGCGCGGCCGGGTCGGGCGCGGCAGCGCGGCTTCGGTCTGTGTGCTGCTCTACGGTTCGTCCGACGGCGGGCGCCTGGGCGAGACCGCGCGCGCGCGCCTGAAGGCGATGCTGGAGACCGGCGACGGCTTCGAGATCGCCCGCCGCGACCTGGAGATCCGCGGCCCGGGCGAATTCCTGGGTGCGCGCCAGAGCGGCGCTGCACTGCTGCGCTTTGCCGACCTGGCCGAGGACAGCGCGCTGCTCGAGTGGGCGCGCAGCGTGGCGCCGCGCCTGCTGGCCGAGCATCCGGAGCTGGCCGCGCGCCACATCGATCGCTGGTTCGGCGCGCGCAGCGACTACCTGAAGGCGTGAACCGCCGGTCGGTGGCGCGTGTCAGGAGGACCCGGAAGCAAGTGGTTCTTATACGCCGATTTCAGTACATGCGAGCCCATCGATAGATTGACGTGCGTTCCAGAATGGCCGTGTAAATGGACTTCCGTCGAGGAGACGAAGATGAGATCAACAGGAATCGCACTTGCGGCCGCGATGGCCGTGGCGCTGGCGGGTTGCACGACCGTCGGCACGACCCAGGCACCGGCAACCCAGGCGGCCAGCGCCAGCGCAACCGCGCAAACCGCGCCCAAGCTGCATGCGGCCATGCGTTCGCTGTGGCAAGGCCACATCGTCGCCACGCGGGACTACGCGCTGGCGGTTCATGCCGGCAACGCGGCCAACGCCCAGAAGGCCGAGGCGGCGGCGATCGACAACGCCAAGCAGATCGCCGGTGCCGTGGCCGGCTTTTACGGCCAGGCCGGCGGTGACGGCATCCTGCAGCTGCTGGGCGGCCACTGGGGCGGTGTGAAGGCGCTCACGCTGGCAGCCAAGGGCAACAACGCGGCAGCCGAGCAGAAGGCGATGGACGACCTGACGGCCAATGCGGGGCAGATCGCCAAGTTCCTGGCTGGTGCCAACCCCGCCAACTGGACCGAGAGCGCGCTCAACGGTGCCCTGCTGATGCACGCCGGCGACCACAAGCAGCAGGTCGACGCCATGATGGCCAA
>CAYRHV010000415.1:0-2450 GCA_964424045.1 uncultured Ottowia sp.
CCAGCGTGCAGCACCTGCGCAAGCACGAGCGCGGCGCCAACATCGACTTCAAGACGATCCAGGGCAAGGACCACGCCGACAGCTTCCTGCTGCTCGAGTCAGGCCGCGCCGACGCCTTCGTGATGGACGGCTCGATCCTGGCTGCCAACATCGCCAAGTCGAAGAGCCCGCAGGACTACGCGGTGGTCGGCGAGGTGCTGTCGGTCGAGCCGATCGCCTGCATGCTGCGCAAGGACGACCCGAAGATGAAGCAGGCGCTGGACGACAGCATCAAGCGCCAGATCCAGGACGGCTCGCTGGCCAAGCTGTACGACAAGTGGTTCATGCAGCCGATCCCGCCCAACAACGTGTCGCTGAACATGCCGATGTCCGAGAGCACCAAGGACGCCTGGGCCCATCCGAACGACAAGCCGATGGAAGACTACGGCAAGTGATGGCGACCGGCATCGTGCTTCGGTCGTCATGAGACTTCACGCCCACCGGGCCTGGCCCGTGTGGGCGTTCGTCATCCTGCGGCACGCCTGAGTGCGCGCCGCACCGCGGGAGATTTGCAATGGCCATGGATTGGCAGGTGTTCTGCAAGGACACCCTGACCGGCGAGGTGATGTCCGGCTGCTTCGGCCAGGGGCGTGACATCACCTATCTCGACTGGCTGCTGTCGGCCTGGGGCTGGACGGTGTCGGTCTCGCTGACGGCGCTGGCGGTGGCGCTGCTGACTGGTTCGGTCATCGGCGTCATCCGCACCTTGCCGGATCGGCCCTGGCTGGTGCGCCTGGGCAATGCCTGGGTCGAGCTGTTTCGCAATATCCCGCTGCTGGTGCAGATCTTCCTGTGGTACTTCGTCGTGCCGGCGCTGGTGCCGCCGATGAAGCACTTCCCGCCCTTCATCCTGGTGGTGCTGGCATTGGGCCTGTTCACCTCGGCACGCATTGCCGAGCAGGTGCGCGCCGGCATCCAGGCCCTGCCCAGGGGGCAGCGCTATGCCGGCATGGCGCTCGGCTTCACCACGGCGCAGTACTACCGCTACGTGCTGCTGCCGATGGCCTACCGCATCATCATCCCGCCGCTGACCAGCGAGTCGATGAACATCTTCAAGAACTCGTCGGTGGCGTTCGCGGTCTCGATCTCCGAGCTGACGCTGTATGCCCTGCAGGTGGGCGAGGAGACGGCGCGGCCGATCGAGGTCTACATCGCCGTCACCATCCTCTACGCGATCTCGGCGCTGACGATCAACCGCATCTTTGCCTGGATCGAGAAGCGGGCCCGCGTGCCGGGCTTCGTCGCCGGCGGCGCGGCAGCGGGAGGGCACTGAGATGCGCCGCCCTGTTTGCAACCTCGTGCCGGCCCGCGCTGCCCTGGCAGCGACCGGAAGGGAGGCCTGAGATGCTGAATCTCGACTTCTCGATCCTCAACTGGGACCTGATCCAGAACTTCATCCTGAAGGGCCTGGCGTTCAGCGTCACGCTGACCGTGGTGGCCACGGCCGGCGGCATCTTCTTCGGCACCCTGCTGGCCCTGATGCGGCTGTCGGGGCAGAAGTGGCTGGACCTGCCGGCAGCGTTCTACGTCAACGTGATGCGCTCGATCCCGCTGGTGATGGTGATCCTGTGGTTCTTCCTGCTGGTGCCTTTCATCATCGGGCGGCCGGTGGGCGCCGAGTATTCGGCCTTCATCACCTTCATCGCCTTCGAGGCGGCCTACTTCAGCGAGATCATGCGCGCCGGCATCCAGTCGATCCCGCGCGGCCAGGTCTTTGCCGGCCAGGCGCTGGGCATGAGCTACAAGCAGAACATGATGCTGGTGATCCTGCCGCAGGCGTTCCGCAACATGCTGCCGGTGCTGCTGACGCAGACCATCATCCTGTTCCAGGACACCTCGCTGGTCTACGCCATCGGCGCCTACGACCTGCTCAAGGGCTTCGAGACCGCGGGCAAGAACTTCGGCCGCCCGATCGAGACCTATCTCATGGCCACCGTGGTCTATTTCGCCATCAGCTACTCGCTGTCGTCCGTCGTCAAGGCGATCCATCGCAGGATCGCGATCATTCGATGAAGGCCGCCCCGAGTCACCCTGCTTCTTTTCCCCTGCGGGGGGATGACGTCCGCCGGCAGGGCCGGCAGGGCGGCTACTTGATGCGTGCCGATTGCGACGCGGCACGTCACCACTGAAAGGAAACCATCCGATGTCCGAATCCATGATCCAGGTGAAGAACGTCTCCAAGTGGTACGGTCCGATCCAGGTGCTGCACGACTGCTCGGTTGACGTCAACAAGGGCGACGTGGTGGTGGTGTGCGGGCCTTCGGGCTCGGGCAAGTCCACGCTCATCAAGACCATCAACGCGCTGGAGCCGGTGCAGAAGGGCGAGATTGTCGTCAACGGCATCAAGGTCACCGATCCGGCCACCAACCTGCCCAAGCTGCGCAGCCAGGTCGGCATGGTGTTCCAGCACT
>CAYRHV010000416.1:0-2433 GCA_964424045.1 uncultured Ottowia sp.
CTGCGCCGCTGGCGCGCCGCCGGGCGCAACATGCCGGTGCTGATCCTGACCGCGCGCAGCGCCTGGCAGGAGAAGGTGGCCGGGATCGACGCCGGGGCCGATGACTACCTGGCCAAGCCCTTTCACATGGAGGAGCTGCTGGCACGTCTGCGCGCGCTGCTGCGCCGCACCAGCGAACACGCCAGCGCCGAGTGGCAGTGCGGCGCGATCCTGCTCGACACGCGCCAGGCGCGCGTGCTGGTCGATGGCCAGCCGCTTGTCCTTACCAGCCATGAATTCAGGCTGCTGTCGCTGCTGATGCAGCGCAAGGGCGAGGTGCTGTCGCGCACCGAGCTGTCGGAGCACCTGTATGCCGAAGGCAGCGACCGCGATTCGAACACCATCGAGGTCTTCGTCGGCCGGCTGCGCAAGAAGCTGCCGCCAGGCAGCATCGAGACCGTGCGCGGGCTGGGCTACCGGCTCGTGGCACCCGACGCCGCCGCATGAGGAGCGGCTCGCTGCGGCTGCGCCTGCTGGCCGGCACCCTGGCCTGGGTGGTGGTCGCCATCGCCGTTGCCGCCTGGGGGCTGCGCGGGCTGTTCCAGGAGCACGTCACGCAGCAGCTGCAGACGCAGCTGGTGACGCAGCTCGATCACCTGAGCGCCGCCGTGGACTGGGAAGCCGATGGCGCGGTTCACGTGGCCCCGATGGTGGCTGACGCGCGCCTGGACCAGCCCCTGTCCGGCCTCTACTGGCAGGTGGACGAGCTGGACCCCGCCCCGCGTGCGGCCGTCGCGCGCTCGCGCTCGCTCTGGGACCAGGCCCTGCAGCTGCCGTCGGTGTCCGCAGACTATCCGGCGCGCGGCTACCGGGTCCTGCAGCTGCAGGACGCCCAGGGCCATGCCCTGCTTGGGGTGGCGCGCGTCATCGAGCTGCCGGAGGACGAGGCACCGCGGCTGCGCCTGGTGGTGGCGGCCGACACCGCCCTGATCGCCGAGCCGCTGCAGCGCTTCACGCGCCTGCTGTGGATCGCGCTGGGCGTGCTGGCGGCCGGCCTGGCGGTCGCGGTGGCGCTGCAGCTGCACTACGCCCTGCAGCCGCTGGCCATGCTGCGGCGCCGCCTGGCGGCCGTGCGCAGCGGTCAGGCCCAGCAGCTGGAGGGCCGCTTTCCGCAGGAACTGCAACCCCTGGTCGGCGAGTTCAACCACGTGCTGGCCGAAAACGCCGCCATGGTGGCGCAGGCACGGGCCCAGGCCGGCAACCTGGCACACGCCGTGCACACGCCGCTGGCGGTGCTGGCCAACGCCGCGGCGCAGGAGGAGGGCGCGCTGGCGCAGCTGGTGCGCGAGCAGGTGGGCAGCGCACGGCGCCAGGTCGACTATCACCTGGCGCGTGCCCGTGCCGCCGCCGCCGTGCGCGCCACCGGCCTGGCGACGCCGGTGCTGCCACCGCTGGCGGCCCTGCTGCGCACCCTGGCGCGCCTGCATGCCGCGCGCGGGCTCGACTTCGAACTCGCGCCGCAGGCCGAGGACGTGGCCTTCCGCGGCGAGGAGCAGGACCTGTTCGAGCTGCTGGGCAACCTGGTCGACAACGCTGGCAAGTGGGCGCGCTCGCGCGTGCGCGTGGACGTGCGCCGCGAAGGGGTGTTGCTGTGCTTCACGGTGGACGACGACGGTCCCGGCATCCCCGCAGCCGAGCGCGCCCGCATGTTCGAGCGCGGCGTGCAGCTGGACCAGCGCCGCCCCGGCTCGGGCCTGGGCCTGGATATCGTGCGCACCCTGGCCGAGACCTATGGCGGCAGCATCGAGGCGCTGGAGTCGCCACTGGGCGGCCTGCGCATGCGGTTGTGCCTGCCGGCGGCGCAGGCGGGCCAGGAAGGCACGAGTTCCACGAGCCCGGCCTGAGCGGGTGCCGATGGCATGATGGGGGAAATCAACTGTGGGGCCGAGGGCCAGCCGGCCTTCGCTGCGACTCGTCAAGACATCCCGATCTCTGGAGAAGCACCATGTATTCGAGACTTCTGGTCCCACTGGACGGCAGCCCGACCTCGCTGCTGGCACTCGATCACGCAGCCACCCTGGCACGCCTGAGCGGTGCCACCGTGGTCCTGCTGCATGTCATCGAGCCGCTGCGGCACAGCCGCGGCTTCGAGCGTCCCAAGGTCTACATCGAGGACGTGCGCCCGCGCTTCCTGGCCGCCGGCCAGGCGCTGCTGGACGAGGCGGCAAGCCGGATGCGCCAGGACGGCATCGCGGTCGAAACGGTGCTGCTTGAAAGCAGCGTCGAGCGTGTGTCCGAGCAGATCGCGCGCCAGGCCGAAACCAGCGACTGCGACCTCGTCGTGCTCGGCACCCACGGGCGCCGCGGCGTGGGCCGGCTGCTGCTCGGCAGCGATGCCGAGCAGGTGGCGCGCATCGCGCCCGTGCCGGTGATGCTGGTGCGCGAGTCGCGCCG
>CAYRHV010000417.1:0-2433 GCA_964424045.1 uncultured Ottowia sp.
AGCACCACGCCGATCAGGGTCAGCGGCAGCGAGGTCATCAGCGCCAGCGGCTGCACGAAGCTCTTGAACTGGCTGGCCAGGATCATGTAGATGAAGATGATCGCCATCGCCAGCGCCTGCAGCGCGTAGCTGAACGACTCCTGCATGTTCTTGGTGGCGCCGCCGAAGCTGTAGCTGTAGCCCGGCGGGAAGCGGGTCTGGTCGAGCACGCTCCGGATGTCGGCCGAGACCTCGCCCGTGGCGCGCCCCCAGGTGTTGGCGGTGATCTGGATCTCGCGCAGCATGGCGCGGCGGTTGATCTGGTTGGTACTGGTCGATTCGACCAGCTCGGCGACCTGGGCCAGGCGCACGATGCGCGGGCTGCCGTCGGCCTCGACGCCGGCCAGCAGGGGCAGGCGCTCCAGGTCCTGCGCCGTGGTGCGTGCCTCGGGCGCCAGGCGCACGATGATGTCGTAGGTCTCGTCGTCGGGCGCGCGCCAGTTGCCGACCGTGGTGCCGGCCACCAGGGTGCGCAGCGGCGCGGCGATCTGCGCCGCCGACAGGCCGACCTCGGACGCCCGGCGCGGCTTGACGCGCACCTCCAGCGTCGGCTTGTCGGGCTTGCTGCTCGAGTCCAGGTCCACCAGGCCGGGGATGTCCTGCAGCTGCGCCATCAACGGGCGCGCCATGCGCTCGAGCTCGGCCTGGTCCGGGCCCTGCAGCGAGAACTCGATCTGCTTCTGGCCGCCGACCGGCTCCAGCAGGCCGGCCTGGGTGACGGTGATGCCGGGCACGGCGCGCAGGCGCTGGCGCAGCTCGGCCGACAGCTCCTCGGCATTGCGCGTGCGCAGGTGACGGTCGCTCAGGCGGATGTAGAAGTTGGCGTTGGTCTTGCCCTGGGCCTGGCCGGTGTTGATGGTGGCCAGGGTGTAGCTGACCTCGGGGTAGCCGCGGATGATCTCGTCGGCCACGCGCACCTTGGCCTCGGTGGCTTCGAGCGAGGAGCCCTGCGGCGTGTAGAAGGCGACGTTGGTCTCGGAGAAATCGGCCTTGGGCACGAACTCGGTGCCCAGCAGCGGCACCATCAGCACGCTGGCGACGAAGATCGCCAGTGCCACCAGCAGCGTCAGGGCCTTGTGCCCCAGGGCCCAGGCCAGCAGTCGCTGGTAGCCCTCGGCGAGGCGGTCGGTGGCGTGGTCGAACCAGCCCGTGACACGACCGATGCTGCGCTCGTAGAGCGTCACCGGCGGGCCGTCGCGTCGCCCGGCGTGGATCGCCGGATCGTGCCAGACCGAGGACAGCATGGGGTCCAGCGTGAAGGCGACGAACATCGAGATCAGCACCGCCGCGACGATGGTGATGCCGAACTCGTGGAAGAACTTGCCGATGATGCCCTGCATGAAGCCGATCGGCAGGAACACCGCGACGATGGACAGCGTGGTGGCCAGCACCGCCAGGCCGATCTCCTGCGTGCCCTCGTGCGCCGCGGCGTAGGCGCCCTTGCCCATCTGTGCGTGGCGCACGATGTTCTCGCGCACCACGATGGCGTCGTCGATCAGCAGGCCGACGCACAGCGACAGCGCCATCAGCGTCACCATGTTGATGGTGAAGCCCAGCACCTGCATGAAGAAGAAGGTGCCGATGATGGAGATCGGCAGTGTCAGCCCGGTGATCACCGTCGAGCGCCAGGAGTTCAGGAACAGGAACACGATCAGCACCGTGAGCAGGGCGCCCTCGATCAGGGTCTGGCGCACGTTCTTCACGGCCACGCGGATCGGCCGCGAGGTGTCGTAGATCGGCACCAGGCGCACGCCGGGCGGCAGCTGGTCGGCCATCGCCGCGACCGTCTGCTCCAGCCCGTCGACGACCTCGATGGTGTTCTCGTCCTGCGCCTTCTGCACCGTCAGCAGCAGGGTGCGCTGGCCGTTGTAGAGCGCCAGCGTCTCCAGCTCCTCGGCGCTGTCGCGCACGCGCGCCACCTGGTCGAGCAGGATCGGCGCGCCGCCGCGGCGCGCGACGATGATGCGGCCGAAGTCCTCCGGCCGCTCGATGCGGCCGTCGAGCTGCACCACCAGCTCGCGCGTGGCCGTCTGCAGCGTGCCCAGGGGCGAGTCCTGGTTGTCGCTGCGCACGGCGGCCATCACCTGTTCGGGCGTCACGGCCAGCGCCTGCATCGCTGGCGGGTCGAGCTCGATGTGGATTTCGCGCCTGGAGGCGCCCACCAGGTTGACGCGGCCGACGCCGCGCACGTTTTCCAGGCGTTTCCGGAGCACCTGGTCGGCCCAGCTGGTCAATTCGACCGGGGAAATGAGACCCCCACGCTCCCCCGCTGCGCGTGGTGCGCTGCCCCCCGAGGGGGCGCTCGCGCCTTGGGACGGCCCGGCGGCGCTCGGGTGCGCCGCGCGGCTGTCTTCGGGGGTCACTGGCAGCACGGCAAGCGACCAGACCGGGCGG
>CAYRHV010000418.1:0-2431 GCA_964424045.1 uncultured Ottowia sp.
AAATCATCAACATCGTCAAGACCGGCTACGCGGTGCACATCTCGCGCCTGTCGGCTTCGGGGCGCTACCTCTACGTGATCGGCCGCGACGCGCGCGTGAACCTGATCGACCTGTGGATGGAAAAGCCCGACAACGTGGCCGAGATCAAGGTCGGCCTGGAGGCCCGCTCCGTCGAGACCAGCAAGTTCAAGGGCTGGGAAGACAAGATCGCCATCGCCGGCACCTACTGGCCGCCCCAGTTCGTGCTGATGGACGGCGACACCCTGAAGCCGCGCAAGGTCGTCGGCACGCGGGGCATGGACATCGACAACGTCTACCACCCGGAGCCGCGCGTGGCCGCCATCGTCTCCAGCCACGAGAAGCCCGAGTTCCTGGTCAACGCCAAGGAAACCGGCAAGATCTGGATGGTCGACTACACCGACCTGACGAACCTGCAGACCAAGCAGATCGACACCTCCAAGTTCCTGCATGACGGCGGTTTCGACTCGACCGGCCGCTACTTCCTGACGGCCGCCAACTCGTCCAACCAGATCGTGGTGGTCGACACCAAGGAAAGCAAGCTGGAAGCGATCATCGACGTCGGCAAGATCCCGCACCCGGGTCGCGGCGCCAACTTCAAGCATCCGAAGTACGGTCCGGTCTGGGCCACCTCGGGCCTGGGTGACGAGAGCATCGCCATCATCGGCACCGACCCCAAGGGCCACAAGGACAACGCCTGGAAGGTGGTGCAGACGCTCGAGGGCCAGGGCGGCGGGTCGCTGTTCATCAAGACGCACCCCAAGTCCAACAACCTGTGGGTCGACACCACGCTCAACCCCGATCCCAAGCTGAGCCAGAGCGTGGCCGTGTTCGACATCCGCGACCTGTCCAAGGCGCCGGAGATCATCGACATCGCCGCCTGCGCCAAGATCGGCGACGACGGTGCCAAGCGTGTCGTGCAGCCGGAGTACAACAAGGCCGGCGACGAAGTCTGGTTCTCGGTCTGGAGTGCCAAGGACAAGCAGTCGGCCATCGTGGTGGTCGACGACAAGACCCGCACCTGCAAGACCGTGCTTGACGACAAGCGCCTGATCACGCCGACCGGGAAGTTCAACGTCTACAACACGCAGCACGACGTGTATTGACGCCTCCGACAGGGCGCGCACGGTCTCCTCCGTGGCCGTGCGCGCCCTTTTTGCGTCCGCTGGACGCACCCCCCGTTTCCTGCCTCCTCCAGACATTCCGGCCCCGGGCACGGCCAGGGTCGTGCCGGGATGTCCCTTCCATCGCCATGAGACCCCTGCTCCTTGCTGCCGCCGCCTCGCTGCTGATGCCCGCAGCCGGCGCTCTGGCGCAGGACACTGAAACCCCGGCCGCGACCCGGCAGACCGAGCTGGTGCGCCTGGTGCGCCAGGACTGCGGCTCCTGCCACGGCATCCGCCTGGCCGGCGGCCTGGGCCCGCCCCTGACGGTCGAGGCCATGCGCGAACTGCCGCTGGACACCCTCGTCTCGGTGATCCGCAACGGGCGCCCCGGCACGCCGATGCCCGGCTGGTCACGCTTCCTGAGCGAAGCCGAAGCGCAGTGGATCGCGCACCAGCTGCAGGCCGGATTCCCGCAGGAACAGAAAGCCACGCCATGAACCCCTCCCGCCTGGCACGCCTCGCCGTCGTCCTGATCTGCAGTGCCATCCTCGGCGCCTGCGCCGGCACCTCCGGGCTGCTCAACCCGCCCGATCGCGGCAGCGGCGACCTCGGGCTGGTGATCGAGCGCGAATCGGGCTCGATCGGCATCCTCAACACCAGCCGGCGCGAGCGCCTGGGCACCGTCGAGGGCCTGGGCGACCTGTCGCACGCCTCGGTGGTGTTCTCGCGCGACGGCGGCATCGCCTACGTGTTCGGGCGCGACGGCGCGCTCAGCAAGGTCAACCTCCTGACCGGCCGCATCGAGCGCCGCGTGCAGCAGGCCGGCAACAGCATCGGCGGCGCCATCTCCACCGACGGCACGCTGGTGGTGGCGCAGAACTACCAGCCCGGCGGCGTCAAGGTGTTCGACGCCGAGACGCTGGAGCAGCTCGCCGACATCCCGGCCGTGGTCGACGGCCAGGCCTCGCGCGTGGTCGGCCTGGCCGACATCCCGCACAACCGCTTCATCTTCTCGCTGTTCGACGCCGGGCAGATCTGGATCGCCGACCTGGCCGATCCGCGCCAGCCAGTGCTGACGCGCTTCGAGAACATCGGCAAGCAGCCCTACGACGCCCTGGTCACCCCGGACGGCCGCCACTACATCGCCGGCCTGTTCGGCGAGGACGGGCTGGCGCTGATCGACCTGTGGGCCGAGCAGCCGCGGGTGCGGCGCATCCTGCCCGGCTACGGCCGCGGCGAGCAGCCGCTGCCCGTGTTCAAGATGCCGCACCTGCGCGGCTGGGCGATTGCCGGGCGCCAGGCCTGGC
>CAYRHV010000419.1:0-2425 GCA_964424045.1 uncultured Ottowia sp.
TCTTCTCGGGTGCCACGCGCACCAGTCCACTGGCGCGGATGGTGACCGTGGTCAGCCCCCACAGCGCGCCGGCCAGCAGGCCGAGTGCGTCGCCCTGCCAGCTCACGCGCGGGTCCGGGTGCAACAGGCCGTCGCGCAGCGCGAACGCGACCCCGCCGAAGGCACACAACAGGCCCAGCCACTGCAGCGGGCGCAGGCGCTCGGCCGGCACCAGCAGAGGCACCAGCAGCGCGACCCAGAATGGCGAGGTGTAGAGAAACACCGTGAGGCGCGAAGCCGTGGTGTGCTCCAGGCCCAGGAACAGCGCGGCGAATTCGGCCGCGAACAGCAGGCCCGCCAGCAGGCCGGCCCACAGCGTGCCGTCGCGCTCGAACAGGCGCACGCCGCGCCAGGCGCACCAGGCCCAGAGCAGGGCGGTGGAGCCGGCAAAGCGCACGGCAGCCTGGAAGACGGGTGCCAGCTCGGGCAGCGTCGCCTTGACCATCACCTGCTGCACACCCCAGAACAGGCAGCAGGCCAGCAGGATTGAGCTGGCCAGGCCGTCGAGGTGGTCCTTGCGGGCGATCGGAGGCATGGGCTTGCCGGTTCAGCGCCGTGCTGCGGCCGGTCGCGCGCGCAGTTCGTGCTCGGTGTAGTAGCGCCCACCGTGGAACAGCAGCGGCAGCGCCTGCGGATCGTGGTCGCAATGCTCGACCAGGCCGACGAAGATCACGTGGTCGCCTTCGGCGTAGCGGCTGCGGTTGGCGCATTCGAAGTGCGCCACCGCGCCCTCGATCAGGGGCGCGCCGGCCACACCGGGATGCCAGGGCACGCCTTCCCAGCGGTCGCGCCCGGGCGCCGCGAAACGTTCGGCCAGGGCCAGCTGGTCGGCTGCCAGCACGTTGATCGCATAGTGCGCGCCGGCGCGAAACGCCGCCATCGAGGCCGAGCAGTTGCTCAGGCTCCACAGCACCAGCGGCGGGTGCAGCGACACCGAGTTGAAGGAGTTGGCGGTCAGCCCGACCGGCTGGCCGCGGCCGCCGCGCGCAGTCACGATCGTCACGCCGGTGGCGAACATGCCCAGCGCGGCGCGGAATTCGGTGGCCGAAAAGGCGGCGGTGACGGGCGGTGACATGGGGCGCGGGCATGATAGCAAGGACCCCATGGACCTGCAGCGCGCCCCGCCGGGGCCTACCCTGGTTCGGTGCCGGCCGTGCGGGCGTCATCGACGCGCCGACGTTCGCAATGCCTGACCAGCCACTGCACCATCAGCGCGCACACCACGCCCAGCGCGGAGCCGGCCAGCACGTCGGAAGGGAAGTGCAGGCCCAGCGCCACGCGGCTCCAGGCCATGGCCAGCGCCGGCAGCAGCAGGGCCAGCCGGACCGGCCAGCGCAGGTGCGGCGCCAGCGCCGCGGACACGGCAAAGGCTGTCGTCATGGCTGCATGGCGGCTTGGAAAACTCGACGAGATGCGCTGGCCCAGCCATTGGGTGTCCATGCCAAGCGTGGCTGGACGCGGCGCATTGAAGCCCAGCTTGAACAGCGCGGCCAGTGCAGCTGCCAGCACGAAGCTCAGCAGCACGCGACCGGCCTGTCGACGCCAGTGCGGCTGTCCTGCTGCCGCCACGGCCAGCACGGCTGCCAGCATCCAGTGCGGCAGTTGCTGGGTGATTCCGCGCGCAGCCGACACCAGCGCGCGCGGTGCCTCGGGCCCCAGGTTGAACCACAGGAAGACGGCCTGGTCAAGCGGGTTCATTGCGGGCCCCAGGGAGTGCTGAAGGGGCGCACGATGGCCGTGTGTCCGGGTCGAACGGCGGGTTGCGGCCGCTTGCGATCTCCACGCCTGTGATGAATAGGCCCGGCGCTGCGCGGAATTCGGTGGCCGAAAAGGCGGCGGTGACGGGCGGTGACATGGGGCGCGGGGATGATCCTGAATCCGGCAGTTGACCGCTGATAATCGTCTTGAAACCCGCATGAATATTGGCTTGGATTGGCCCGATGACGTTCACCTGTTGGGTCAGAATGCTATGCGCTCGCCAGCACCACCCTCGGCGCGCCATGCGGTGTTGTTCGTCGCGGCGCACACCAGTGCGCGGCCTCCTCTCCCTTGCAGGGCGCGGCCCAGCCCGAGGCTGGACCCGTTCGCGCCGTCCAAAGGCGCGCAGGCGCCTTTGCAGCCGCGGCGCTCACCCTTGCCTGGCACGCCGATGACGGCACTGGCAAGCACATCCAACGGCCGGATTCAGGATGATAGCAAGGGGGCCGCGCCAATCCCGGGCCCCGGTGACTCGGCCGTTGGGCGCCGGTCGAATCCGTGCCAGCGCGTGGTGTGGCTGACCGCCGCATCACGGGAACTTGCCCAGCGTTGACTTAGGATGGCGCCATGCCACTGCCGACCTTCACCACGCTGGGCGACGGGCCGCTGGTGTTGATGCTGCACGGCT
>CAYRHV010000420.1:0-2420 GCA_964424045.1 uncultured Ottowia sp.
GTGTCGCCATCGATCACGCCGACGATCAGGCAGCTGAGGACGGCGGGCAGCAGGAGAGGCATGGGTCATGTAGTAGTGACCCATGATCATAAGAAACACCGGCGGGCCGGCTGCCGGGTGCGCAATGAACGACTGTGTTCCGGGTCAGAGCGACCCGACGTGCCTGCGCCCGTGATGCACAACCCGGCCGCGTGTCATCGGCGCAACAGCAGCATCGTCGTCGACCTGTGTCTCCACTCTTGAGCTCCTCTTGCGCATGCTCGTCGACCGAACGTCTTTCCTCGGCTCACACACGCCCGAACCAATCAAGTGGGCTGACGTGCCGCCACGGGCCGAACAGCCAGCGCCGGAAGCCGAAGCAGTCGTCCACGATCGCATTGACAGCTTTCGCATCGGCGGCTGCAATACGAACTGGGGATCGAATGACAACGCATCACGCCTGCCACATTCAGGTCAGGGGCACGTGCGACGGAGGCAGCCTCGCCACCATTGCTCAACCGGGAAAACTCGATTATCGAGAGAGGAGCGAAACCGTATGTCAACCCGCATCTATGTTCAGAACAACACACCCTTCGGCTTTGATGTGAGTTGGGAACGTTCTGGCGCACCCCTCAAAGCCGACTGCTGGAAACGGGGGACCGCCACGGTCAAGGGAGGGCGCAAGGCGAAGATGCTCGAGTTCAACCGTGACACCGGCATCACGAACGGCAAGCTGTTTTACTTCACGACCACCCTGTCCGGCGACGACAGCCAGCTGGAACTGCAGCAAAAGCTCAAAGGAACGACGATCGGTAGCACCCTGTGGCAGTCGGTGAAGGGCCCGGACTTCAGCAACTCTTGGTATTCCGATCGTGCCACCCATACTGCGACCTGGAAATCGGCCAACCGAAAGATCGGCGTGCGCTACAGCGCCTACTACACAGGCGGGTTCGACGACGTCGAATACGTGCTTCACTACACCTATGGCGTGGCACCCAGCGATGAAAACACGCTCAACCTGTTGTCGTACAACGTCTACCTGCGCCCATCACCACCATTCATCAACGGCCAGGCACAGCGGACGGAACAGCTGCCAGCACAAATCAAGGGCTACGACGTACTCGTCTTCTGTGAAGCATTCGACAACACCTACCGTGGCAAGCTGCTGTCCGGACTGAAACCGGAGTACCCCTATGCGACCCGGGTCGTCGGTGCCGACAAGAATCTGGCCCAGGATGGCGGCGTCATCATCGCGAGCCGCTGGCCGATCCGGGCACAGGACCAGAAGCTGTTTGGCAGTGTGTCATCCGGCTCCGACAGCATGGCCGACAAGGGCGTGTTGTACGCGAGGATAGACAAGAAGGGGCGCATCTACCACGTCTTTGCAACACACACGCAGGCCGATTCCGGTACCAAGGATCAGCAGGTGCGTCGCAAACAGCTGCAGATGATCCGCAGCTTCATCGTCTCGAAAAAGATTCCGGCCACCGAGCCAGTGATCATTGCCGGCGACCTGAACGTCAACAAGGCGAACCAAAGCGAATACAACGACATGCTCGAGATCCTGAAGGCCACCAGCCCGGCCACGACTGGCGTCCGGTATTCGTTCTATCCGACCATCAACGACCTGGCATCGGGTTCCAACGAAATGCTCGATTACGTGCTCTGGTCCAACACCCATCTGGCCCCGGTGAGCGCGAAAAACGAAGTCCGCATGCCGAGAGCTGCCAAGGGCTGGAAGGATCTACTGACCGAAAACGAACGCTGGGATCTGTCGGATCATTTCCCCGTCTACAGCCGGCTGACCTTCAAGCCTCCGAAGTAGGACCCGGGACAACGCGGAACAAGCCCCTCGTGCGCTGCGCATCCCTGCCTGGGGCGGTCTGTGGCGTTGCAAATGCTCGCGAGCGGCGGCTATTGCTGCGCTTCGCCCTTGCAGGGCGCGGGCCCGCCAGAGTCGGGCCCTCTTCGTGCCGTCCAGCGCTGCGCAGGCAGCGCTGGAGCCGCGGCACTCAGCCTTGCATCCCATCCCCATGCAGGGCGCGCCGCATCACGGGGACTTATTCAGCGCCGCCCTGGGTCGATCGTCGCGCACAACAAGCAGCATATGCGGATGGCGAATTCCGACGTCCAGACGATGCGAGCGCGAAGGGACTCGGATACGCCCGCCCTGGCAGCGTCTGTGTCGCAGGGCTGATGCCCGGGCATCTCAGTGAAAGTCCCGGCTCGTGGTCAGCCCGGCCAGGCGGCCCAGCAGCGGTGTCAGGTCGTGCAGGCGCCGCGCCACCAGGTGCCGCACCCGGCCGCCGCTGCCGGCGTCGCGCTGCCACTGGCCTTCGACCGCCAGCAGACGCGCGCGCAGCAGCGCATCGCGCTGGTCCTCCTGCTCGCGCAGGGCCGGCCAGACGATGACGTTGACCGGTCCGGTCTCGTCCTCCAGC
>CAYRHV010000421.1:0-2419 GCA_964424045.1 uncultured Ottowia sp.
GGCGCTGTCGATGAGCCTGGTCGGCAGCTACGTGGCGCTGTCCAAGCCGCTGGCGCTGGTGTTCCCGGTGTTCCTGCTGGCCTGGCTGCGCTTCGGCCTGGGTGGCCTGGCCATGCTGCACTGGCTGCGCAAGCCGGCCGACGAGCCGCCGCTGACGCCGCAGATGCGGCGCCTGCTGTTCCTGGAATCCTTCCTCGGCAATTTCCTGTTCACCCTGTGCATGATCACCGGCGTGAAGCTGACCACCGCGGTCTCGGCGGGCGTCATCATGGCGGCGATCCCGGCCGCGGTGGCGGTGCTCTCCTGGCTGTTCCTGCGCGAGCGGGTGGCGCCCCGGGTCTGGGCCGGCGTGGCCTGCGCCGTGTTCGGCATCGGCCTGCTGGCCGCGGTACGGGGCGGCCCGCAGCCGGCGTCTGGCGGCAGCGCCGCACCCCTGACCTGGCTGGGCAACCTGCTGCTGATCGGTGCCGTGCTGTGCGAGGCCAGCTATGCCGTGATCGGCAAGAAGCTGACGGGCGCGCTGGGGCCGCGGCGCATCACCGCCATCATCAACCTCTGGGGCTTCGCCCTGACCACGCCGTTCGGGCTCTGGCTGGCGTGGGACTTCGACTTCGGGGCCGTGGCCGGCAGCGCATGGCTGCTGCTGCTGTTCTACAGCCTGGCGGCCAGCATGTGGACCGTGTGGCTGTGGATGACCGGGCTGCGCAGCGTGCCGGCAGCCCAGGCCGGCGTCTTCACCGTGCTGCTGCCGATCAGCGCCGCCCTGGTCGGCGTGCTGGCGCTGGGCGAGCAGCTGGCCGGCCTGCAGCTGCTGGCCTTTGCGCTGGCGCTGGCCGGCGTCCTGCTGGCGACCCTGCCCTCGCGGGCGGCACTGCGTGCCAGCGCCCGGGCGCGGGGCCGCGGCTGAGAAGGCCCTCGGTCTCTCAGCCCAGCTGCCGGTCGCCGATCACGATCCCGTCTTCGTCGGCGTAGAGCCAGTCGCCGGGACGCACCCACACGCCCTGCAGCTGCACCGCCACCTCGGCCTGGCCCTGGCCGTGCTTTTCGGTGCGCATCGGCGCCAGCGCCAGGGCCCGAATCGGCAGGCCCGATTCGCGCAGCTCGGCGACGTCGCGCACGCAGCCATCGACGACGATGCCGGCCCAGCCGTTGCGCGCGGCGTTCAGCGCCAGGTTGCCGCCCACCAGCGCGCGGCGCAGCGAGCCGCCGCCATCGACCACCAGCACGCGGCCCTGGCCCGGACTGGCCACGGCCTCGCGCACGCGCGAGTTGTCCTCCAGCGCGCGCACGGTGTGGACCGGGCCATGGAATGGCAGCACCGCGCCGAAATCACGAAACACGGGCGGCAGGACGCGAAAGGCACCCGACGTATCGCCCTCGTGGGCATCGCACAGGTCACAGGTGGCAAAGGTGGAAGCAGGCATGGGAATCGGTCTCGAATCGGTTGCAGGCATGGCCCGGCAGGCCCCGGGATGCCAAGAATAGCCGTTTGGACACATCTGGAACCCAAAAAAGCAACATCCTGCCGGTCTGCCACCGCTTTTCCCTTGGAAACGCCGGTCCGCTCCAGTAGCATCCCTGTCAGCCAGGGAGACACGGACCGCCGTGCTGGCAAGACACCCGATTGCTCCATACAGAGGAAAACATGGCAACTGCGAAAAAAGCCCCTGCCGCCAAGAAGCGCGCGGCCAATCCTGCCTTCATGAAGCCGATGACCCCGAGCCCGCAACTCGCGGCCGTGATCGGCGCCAAGCCGATGCCGCGCACCGAAGTGACCAAGAAGGTGTGGGAGTACATCAAGAAGCACAACCTGCAGGACAGCGCCAACAAGCGCAACATCAACGCCGACGCCAAGCTGAAGGAAATCTTCGACAAGCCGCAGGTGACGATGTTCGAGATGACCAAGCTGATCAGCGCGCATCTGTCCTGAGCGGCGTCTGCCTGCCTGAAAACCGGTCCGATGGGGCCGGTTTTTTTGTGCCTGCCTCGCTTCGATCCGCACGCACGCGGCGTGCGGGCACCGGCCTCAGCGTGCCTGCAGCGCCCGCTCGCGAAGCGTGCTCAGCGTGGCGCGTGTCGTGAGCACCTCCGCATCCAGCATCACCTCGATCAGCGTGCCCCGTTCGCGTGCCAGGGCCGCCCGCAGCGCGGGTTCGAAGTCGGCGGTCGTGCGCACGCGCACGCCGGCATGGCCGTAGGCCTCGGCCAGCGCCACGAAGTCGGGATTGGCGAGCTGCGAGCCGCTCACGCGCCCCGGAAACTCGCGCTCCTGGTGCATGCGAATGGTGCCGTAGATGCCGTTGTTCAGCAGGATGACGATCACCCTCGCCCCTTGCTGGGCGGCGGTTGCCAGCTCCTGGCCGGTCATCAGGAAGTCGCCGTCGCCGGTGAGCGTGACCACGGTGCGGCCGGTGGCGAT
>CAYRHV010000422.1:0-2416 GCA_964424045.1 uncultured Ottowia sp.
TGCTTGAGGCTGCCGGTGGGATGCGTCGATTCGTCCTTCAGGTAGATCTGCACGCCCGCCAGCGCCGGCAGTTCGATCGGGAACAGGTGCGTGTCGGCCGAGCGCTGGAAGTCGCGCTCGATGCGCCGCACGGCCTCGGCAACCCAGGGTGTGGTCATGTCTCGTGGCCGGCGGGCGGCAGGGTGTCGTCGTCGGCGAAGCAGTCGCGGAAGGTGAACCAGAGCGAGGTGAAGAAGATCGCCGCCAGCACCAGCGACAGCGGGAACATGGCGGTGGCGACCATCGTGGCGCCGGCGCTGGAGCTGTTCAGCAGCATGAAGGCCAGCAGTGCCATGCCGGCGCCGAACGACAGCATCAGCCACAGCGCGCCATAGACCAGGAAGGCGCGCACGTTGCGCAGCACCGCCACGAAGCTGAAGAACAGGCTCTTGACCGGCGGCACGGCGTGCCAGTGGACCAGCGCCGGCGCGTGCCAGAAGGCCAGCGAGACCGGCAGGTAGAGCAGGGTGCTGACCCACATCGCGGTGCGCAGCGCCGGGTCTTCGACCAGCTCCTCCGACAGGCCGACGTGGCCCAGGTAGAGCTGGGCCAGGTTGCCGCCGTCGATCAGTGCCGTGATGCCCAGGATCCCCAGCACCGCCAGCGCGTAGAGCGCGCCCAGCAGCAGCATGGCGCGCGTCTCTGCCTGCCCCTGACGCAGGGCCACGAAGAGGGTGTTGGGGAACGGGAAATTGCCGGCCTCGACCTCGCGCGTGCCGGCCATCAGGCCGACCGTGAACGCCGGCACCAGGGCCAGCGCGATGAAGATGCCGGCCAGCGGGATGATGGCGACCAGCGACAGCGTGGCGACGAACATCAGGAACAGGCCGATCAGCGCCACCGGCCGCTTGAAGAAGGTGCGCACGCTGGCCAGCACCCACTGGGCGCCGGTGTTGGCGGGCACGAGGTTCAGTTGCATCGGTTCAGGGGGCCGACAGGGGTGCGGCCACGCGGGCGCGCAATACACGCTCGAAGTGGCGCGGGTCGTGCGGGGTCAGCAGGTGGGCGGTGCGCGGCAGGTGGAAGTCCCACAGGCGCGAGACCCAGAAGCGCAGCGCGCCGGCGCGCAGCATGGCCGGCAGCAGGCGCCGCTCGGCGTCGGTGAGCGGGCGCACCGCCTGGTAGGCGTCCAGCAGCACGCGCGTGCGCGCCTCGTGGGTGGCTCCGCTGGCCAGGTCGATGGCCCAGTCGTTCAGCGCCACCGCGAGGTCGAACAGCCAGGTGTCGACGCCGGCGAAGTAGAAGTCGAAGAAGCCGCTCAGCACCGGCTGCTCGGCCGTGCCCTCGAACATCACGTTGTCACGGAACAGGTCGCAGTGCACGGCGCCGCGTGGCAGGGCGGCGTAGGCGCTGCCGGCGGCGACATGGTTCTGGTAGGCCAGTTCGCTGCGCAGCAGCGTGGCCTGCGCCGCGTCCAGGTGCGGCAGCACCACCGGGGCGGTCTCGTTCCACCAGGCCAGGCCGCGCAGGTTCGGCTGGCGGCCCTCGTAATCGCGCGCCGCCAGGTGGGCACGCGCCAGCATCTCGCCCACGGCGGCGCAGTGCGCCGGGCCGGGGTTGAGCTCGCTCTTGCCGCGCAGGCGGTTCACCACCGTGGCCGGCTTGCCACGCAGGGTGTGCAGCAGGTCGTCCTCTTCCGGGCCCAGGGGCATGCCTTCGGGCTTGGCCTGCGGATCCGGCACCGGGATGCCGTGCTCGGCCAGGTGCTTCATCAGGTGCAGGTAGAACGGCAGCTGGGCGTGCGTCAGGCGCTCGAACAGCGTCAGCACCCAGTCGCCCTCGGTCGTGCTGGCGAAGTAGTTGGTGTTTTCGATGCCGCCTTCGATGCCGCGCAGGCTGGTCAGCTCGCCCAGGCCAAGGGCTTGCAGCAGGGCGCCGGCCTCGTCCGCAGAGACTTCGGTATAGACCGCCATGCGGAAATCAGAATTGCAGGACCTTCCAGGTGCGCGGGCCGGCGCTGCCCGGACCCGCCTCGTTCGGCGGCAGGCGCGAGGCGCTGGCCGGCTGCACGTCGTATTGCGGCATGGCCGCCCGGGGCTGGACCGAGATGCTCTGCGTCTGGCCGCCGACGCGCAGCTCGTTGATGCGGCTGCCGGCGTCCTCGACCTGGATGTGCTCGATGCGCTGGCTGCCGCCGTCGCGCGGCGTGGCGTCGCGCACCAGGGGTGCGTCGGCCGCGGCCTGGGCCCAGGCGCTTGCGGCGGCGCCCAGCAGCAGAGCAGGGAGGATCCAGCGGTGCGTGTGCATGCCGGCATTGTAGGCGCCGGCCGGGTGGCGGGCGCGGCCGGGCGGCGCGCGGGCACAATGAGCGCATGAGCGATTCGAACCACGCCGAAGTGCCGCGCCTGTTGCTGGTCGACGGCTCCAGCTACCTGTA
>CAYRHV010000423.1:0-2412 GCA_964424045.1 uncultured Ottowia sp.
CCGCCGCCTCGTCGCTCAGCCCGCTCGCCTTGGCCTGCTTCACCGCCTCGGTCGCCGCGCGCTTCGCCACCTCCTGGCGGATCATCAGGATCCGGTCGGCGGTCAGCTTGTCCGTGCTCGCGAGATCCTTCATGGCCTTCGCCAGGAACATCACCTCCTGCGCGTCCCCGCCTTCCTCGCGGTCGCCGATGCTGCCCAGCGTCTGGAATGCCACGCTGCGCAGCATCTCGGGCAGCAGCCGGGCCACGTCGCCATCGGGCTCGCTCTCCAGCTTGCTCACCCACACCTTGGCCACCTCCTGCGCCTCGCGGTACCGGCGCATCTGCTCCTCGGCGCGCTGGGCGTAGCGGCCCAGGGCGCTGCGGCTCACGGGGGCGGCGCCGCCGTTGATCGTCGCCAGGTGCGCCAGGATGTCGTCGAGCGTGTGGCGCCCGTCGCGCAGCAGCTCGTCGACGGCGCTGCGCAGCCGCGCGTCCAGCCTCTGGACACTGCTCTTGCGGGCCATGATCAGATCCCGGGCGCGGGGCGTGCCACGCCCGGCACCACCACGCGGCCATGGGCCACGTCGGCGCCGCGCTGGGTCAGGGTGGCAATGCTCACGCCGCCCACCGCCTCGAGCTTCAGCAGATCCTGCTCGGCCAGCCACGCCAGGTCGGTGTCCAGACGGTCCATCCCCACCGCGTGGCCGAAACCATCCAGCGCACGCTGCAGCAGGTAGGCGTTGCCCCGGTAGTCCGGCGCCTGCTCCAGCAGCCGCAGCACCACCAGGCGGCGGTCGGCCGTCACGTGTTCTGCAAAGGAGCTCACGGCTTGCCTCCGGTCGTCATCAGGTAGGTGTGGATCAGGTGCAGCGTGTTGTTCGCGCCCTTGAATTCGCCCTGCAGGCTGGCCAGCGTCTCGCCGACCTGGTCCATGCGGGCGTGGATGCGCTTCAGGTCGTCGTGGCTGGGCGCGTGCTGGATGTCCTTTTCCACGCGGCTCAGGCGGTCGCCATGGTTGTCCATGCGGTGGTCCATGTCGCTCCTCATGCCTTCGATCCGCCCCTGCAGGCTGGCCTGCAGGCTGTTGATGCGCTCGGTGGTCACCCGGTTGCGGTTGGCCATGTAGGTGTAGATGGCGGCAATCCAGATCACCAGCGTGTTGGTGATCTGCAGCCACGTCTGTAGGTCTTTCAGTTCCATGCTGGCGCTCGGTCTCGTGTTTGCGGGTCGGGGGGCTCGTGCCAGTCGATCAGGGCACCGAGCCGGCGGGCGCAGTCGTCGTACTGCCGCCCGGCGTCGAGTGCCCAGCGCGCCAGGTCGGTGTCGGTGGCGTAAGGCTCGGCGTCGCGCTCGTCGCGCCGCTCAGCCCGCTGCCCAGCCCCATCTCCACCCCGCTGCGCGGAATCGCCGGCAGCGTCGGCGCCACCCGTTGCAGCAGCGCGGCGGGCGGGCGGGGGCACTCGGGCGGGGGCGGCAGCGATGCCGGGGGCACGGTCGAGCACGCGCAAAGCAGCAGCGTCCAGGCAGGCGCGGCCCTGCGTAGCCAGGTCGATCTGTTCATGGAGTTCTCCTCGCAGGGCGTCGGCCTGCCGACTGGCGGCCGCAAGTTCTTCGGTCAGGGCATCGCCGCGGGCCTGGGCCTCGCGCAGCCGTGCGGCCGCAGCCTCGGCGAAGATGCGCCACTGCTCGGCGTGCTCGCGCTGCACAGCGTGCAGGGCGGTCTCTAGGGATGCGATCTCGCGCGCCTTGAACACGCCGTTGATCCACCCTCCGGCCATCGCGGCCAGGCTCAGCGCCAGCGTTACAAGCACCATCTTGGCGCCGCCACCAAAATGGTCGACCAGCCATGCAATCGGGTTCATGTGCGGATCGCCTGGTTGGTCACGATGCGCAGCATCGCGTTGATCACCGGCAGCCCCACGGCGATCGCGGTGTAGAGGTTCACCGGCAGCAGCGGCTGCAGCAGCCCGGTGCTCGCCTCCAGGGCCACCAGGCCGGCGGCGATCACGTTCAGCCAGATGGTGCGGCTGTGCCACCAGTGTTTGCAGGGCGGCTCGGGCGGCGCTGCGTGGACCTCGTAGTCGCGCGGGGCATCCATCACGCACGCTCCTGCGCGTCCGCGCCATCGCTGTCCGCGGGGTCGCTGTCGTCGGTCTGCGGCAGCTCGCGCACCACCAGCACGTTGTTGCGGTTCAGGTGCACCATCGCCGACCCACCCGGCGGCAGCTCGTACACGCGCACCGGCTGGTCGCTCACCTGGCCGTACAGATCCACGTGGTACACATCCGCGCGCAACTGCGGCGCGCCCTCCGGTTCGTGGTGCGTCACGCTCACGTAGATGGTCACGGCCGCTCCCTCCGCTCGATCAGGATGTTGTCGGGCTGCGGCTGCAGCCCGTTTGCCAGCCACTGCTCGACCGAGAACCCCGGGC
>CAYRHV010000424.1:0-2412 GCA_964424045.1 uncultured Ottowia sp.
GCGCAGCCTACCGAATCACGTAGACCGCGCATTCGGCCTGGTTCATGACCTTGCGGCTCACGGAGCCGAGCAGCAGGGCCTGCATCGCACTGTGGCCGCGTGCCCCGACGACGATGATGCTGGCGTCGGTCGCAGCCTTCACGATGCCCTGGGCCGCGCTGCCCTCGCCCACCACGGTCTCGACCTTGAGGTCGGGATAGCGCGCGTGCACGCGTGCCACGGCCTGTGCCGCCGTACCCGTCGCCTGCTGGTTCGTCTCGGCCAGCAGCGTCTCGTAGGTCGGGGCCTCTTCCTTGTTCCCGGCCATTTCCTCGCGGATGCGCTGGTAGGCCGACCACGAGGCCTCCTCGTACTGGCGCGTTTCCTGCGGCTTCTCCTTCTCCAGCTGGGACTCGCGCACGCTGTGGAAGGCCGACCAGGCGTCCTGGTTCGGACGCTCCCAGGCCGTCACCACGCGCAGGAAGGACTGGGTATCGGCGGCCAGGAAGGCCGCCTCGTCGAGTGCGCGCAGGCTGTGCTCGGAGCCGTCGATGCCCACCACGACCGGGTGCTCCATGGAGGGCAACGGCGCGGGAGACTGCCGCACCACCGCCACCGGGCAGTCGGCGTGGGTGACGACCGCCAGGGCAACGCTGCCCATGATGGCTTCCGTCAGCAGGCCCCGGGTGCGATGGCCCAGCACCAGCAGCGAAGCCTCTGCCGACTGCTCCACCAGCGCCGCCGCCGCACCGCCCGGCAGGCCCGCCGCGCGCACCTCGATCTGGCCCTGGCCCAGCTCGCGCGCGCGCCGCGCGCCTTCCTCGGCGATGTCCTGCGCACGCTGCTGGTGCATCGCACGGATGCCCGGGTGTGCCATTTCGACGCTGGATGCTTCCAGGCCGGTCGCATGCGCCACCACGAGCGGCACGCCGCGCCGCCGGGCCACCTGAACGGCCCATTGCAGGGCGAATTCGGCCTCCTTCAGTGCATCGTAGCCGACGACGACCGGCTTGGTCCATTTGCTCATGTTGTTCTCCATTGGGGCTTGTGTCACGGTGACTCACCTGTCGGCACGCGAGGTTGGAGCTGCCGCAGGGTCGAAGGGCGCATTATTGCGTGCCCGCGGGGGTCTGGCCACGAGGCGCTTCCCGGCATTGTCCGGCCATCGCGGGCCGCGGGCGGTGCTCCCGGTTGCGGGAGTGGCCGGACCGGCCATCACAGGCTCAGGTTCGGCGCCAGCGCCCGCTGCACCTCGGCCAGGCTGACGCCGCTGCGCGTGGCCAGATCCTGGGCCTGGTTGTCGTCGATCGCGCCGACGCGGAAATAGGTGCTGTCCGGGTGGCTGAAGTAGAAGCCGCTGACGCTGGCGCCGGGGCGCATGGCGTAGCCGTGCGTCACTTCCATGCCAATCTCGGGCGCGCGCAGCAGCTCGAACAGCGGCCCCTTGACGCGGTGGTCCGGGCAGGCCGGATAGCCGGGTGCCGGGCGGATGCCCTGGTACTTCTCGGCGATCAGCTCCTCGACCGTGAACGCCTCGTCCGGCACGAAGCCCCACAGGTCGGTGCGCACGCGCCAGTGCAGCCATTCGGCGCAGGCCTCGGCCAGGCGGTCCGACAGGGCCTCGAACATGATGGCGCTGTAGTCGTCGCCGGCAGCGACGAACTCGTCGATCTTCTCCTTGGCCCCGATGCCGGCAGTGCAGGCGAAGGCGCCGAGGTAGTCCGCTTTCGGATCGACCTCGCCCGGCGCGCGCGGTGCGACGAAGTCGGCCAGGCAGCGGCTCGGGCGCAGCCGGCCCTCGGCGTCCTCCTGCTTCTCGGTCTGCTGGCGCAGGCCGTACCAGGTCAGCACCACGTCGCGCCGCGACTCGTCGGCGTAGAGCTCGATGTCGTCGTCGCGCACCGTGTTGGCGGGCCAGAAGCCGATCACGGCGTTGGCCGTGAGCCAGCGCTGCTCGATGATCTGGCGCAGCATCTGCTGCGCGTCCTCGAACACCCGGGTCGCCGCCTCGCCCACCACCTCGTCCCGCAGGATCGCCGGGTAGTGGCCGGCCAGGTCCCAGGTCTGGAAGAACGGCGTCCAGTCCATGATGCGCGCCAGCTCGGCCAGGTCGATGTTCTCGAACACGCGCCGGCCGATGAACTTGGGCACCGGCGGCGTGTAGCCGGCCCAGTCGACATGCGTCCTGTTGGCGCGCGCCTGCGCCAGCGTCCACATCGGCTGCTTTTTCTTGCGCGCGTGCAGGGTGCGCACGCGCTCGTAGTCGTCGCGCGTCTCGGCGATGTAGGTCTCGCGCTGCTCGCCCAGCAGGCTTTGCGCCACCGTCACGCTGCGCGAGGCATCGGGCACATAGACCACCGGGCCTTCGTATTTGGGCTCGATCTTGACGGCGGTGTGCACGCGGCTGGTGGTGGCGCCGCCGATCAGCAGCGG
>CAYRHV010000425.1:0-2412 GCA_964424045.1 uncultured Ottowia sp.
CGCGGGCAGTTTGGTTGGGCGAATGCACAAGGCTCCAGCCCTACAGGGGGTAAGGATTGGGCAGATGCACTACTGGCGGGGGAGTGGCGGGAAATGCGGGCGCAAAAAAGCCCGCGATCGGCGGGCTCTCTTGGTTTCTGGCGTTGCTCAGGCTGGGGGTAGGTTGTCGGCCGTCTCCGGCGTCTCGATGCCCTGCATGGGCGAAGCGCCATTATCCGGCACTGGCGGGAAAGCGGGGCTGCTCAGATTAGAAACCCGCGCTCTTGCATGACGCATCGGATGCCAGTCCTTTGCGGGCTCGTCTATTTTAGTCCATCCGCAGCGTCTCAATCCCTTCGTTCGCTCCGATGTCTGCGCTCGTTGGAACGTCGGGGGTTGTCGGTGTCGTGTCGCCCGGCAAGCCTCCGGGCGCGTCGACTTGCATCGCGGCTTCTGGGGCGGGGATGTTCGGGTCTTGCCCGACAGGATTCGGCGGCTGCCACCCGGCCTGCTTGAGTACGATGTCGCCAACCGGCGCAATGGCGGGATTCAGCGCGATCTTTTCTGCGGCCTGCATCGCTGCAAACGTGCTTGTCACGCCGACATTGACGGCGCTCGCACGATACTCCGCCTCTTTCGCAGCAATCTCGCGCTCGCGCAGCGCGAGCTCGCGCTCCTTGAGCTCGAACATCAGCTCCTGCTTGATCTGCTCGCGCAGTTGCTCGGGGTTGGCCTGTCCGCTTGCAGCCCGAATGGCTTCCACGATCTGCTGCTTCCGCGGCAAGTCCATCAGGTCGATCATGAACGGCATCACCACGGTCTGAAGATCCTGCGGGAGCGATTTCACCGCTTCGGACAGCGCGGCAAGCTGCTGCGCCCGGAAGCTGCTCGAGCTCGGCACGTCCTCCAGGGCGACCATGAGGCGCGTGCGCTGCACGTCGTTGCTCAGGTACTGGATGCCGGTGGCTGGGTCGATCTCCGGCTTGTTGAGTACGACGGTGCGCGGCGGGTTGAGCGTGTCGCCCTCGATCACGACCGTCTGTTCCTCGCGGCCCATGTCGTGAAGGATCAGCGCCATCAGCAGCTCGCCGACTTGCCGGCGGGCCTCCTTGAAATTGTCCATCAGGTCAGCAACAGCGACCTGGGACTGCTCAAGCTGCGTCTGCTCCTGAATCCCGGATGCTGCGGTTCCTTTCTGCCCCTGGAAAGCGGCCGTCACGCCGGATACGCGCTCCATCGCCCTGCGCGAGTCGTTCATCAGCTCGAATTGCTGCTGGTTGAGCTGGAAGTCGCGCTTGACCTCGAACCTTGCGCCCGGCCGGGCCATGTGCTCGGCGTCCAGGATGATGTCGGCGTCGACGCGGGCGGCCATGCGGCGGAATACCTCGTCGGCCATTGCGACGGCGCCCTTGGTGCGCTCGGTGCGCGATGCCGACATGCCCCAGCGCAGCTTGGAAATGCTGGCGTTGAGGTTGTCCTGCGGGAAGAGCATGTCGCGCACGAGGCCGTAGGGGATGCCGGTCATGTCCTCGCGCGAGCCCCACACCGGCACGTAGGGGAAATTCTCATGCGGGTGCGGCGTCGGGCCGTCGTCCAGGACGTGCGGCCCCATGAAGTAGGCGCGGCGCATCCTCGGGATGATCTGGCGCTCGAGCACGCCGCGGCGCGACTGCACCATCGCATCGTGGGCGGGGTTGGCCGGGTCGTACTCGACTGCGCGGCCGGTGTGTGCGCGCAGAATCGTGACCTCGGCCCAGCGCCGATACCAGAGTTCGGTCAGGCACACCTGCTGGTTCTCATCGTTGTACCAAGCGTCTTCCTGCACGGTCCAGGCGCGCTCGGCGTCGATGGCCTGGGCGAGTCCTGTCGATTGCCCGCCTTCAAGCATCTCGCCGGCCAGATCCGCAATCCATTTGTCCGCGGAGTGCATGATGATCGTGGCGTGCTCGGGGAACATCCGCGCGGCGCGCTGCCGATCCACCCAGCGGCGGCGGAACAGCCAGCGGGCATCCGACAGGTCCGGCTCGACGCTCTGCATGTCCCACCAGATTTCGTTGCGATGCACCGCACGGCACTTGTATGGGAACTGCAGCGCATTCGAGGCGCGCGTGACCTCCACCCAGCCGATGCCCACGGTAGCGGCCGGCCGGAATGCGTCGGACAGCGCACGGTCGGCGTGGCTGTGCCGTTCGGCCTGGTTGAGCCGGTAGTTCAGCGCGTCGGCCACGTCCTGCCCGCCCGGATCTCCATCCGGCGTCACGCGCCAGTCGGTTCGGGTCTTGGCCTCGTAGCCACACACTGCCCGGATCGCCGGGCCGATGATGTTCTCTTTCGCGGGCGGGATGCCGAGCTGCGCCTGCTTCTTCAGCAAGTCGCTGTCGAGCTGGTTGCCGTCGGCGTAGTCTGCTTCCTTGTCCGCGTTGGCGCGCCAGG
>CAYRHV010000426.1:0-2407 GCA_964424045.1 uncultured Ottowia sp.
AGCACGATGGTGGGCGGCGCCACCGGCGGGTACTGGGCGATCGGCAGCTGGGTGATCGAGGTCAGCCCGAGCACCATGATGAAAAGCGCGATCACCCAGGCAAAGATCGGGCGATCGATGAAGAACTTGGCCATGCGTCGGTCCTGGTGCTCAGATCAGCGCGTGGCTGCGGGGGCGGATTTCGGACCCGGGTCGGCGTCGGGACTGCTCGCGCCGGCAGCGTCCGCGGCGGCCGGCTGGCCGGCGGCCGGGCCGGGCGTCCAGGGCACGGGCTTGACCACCTTGGCGCCCAGCATCAGCTTCATGGCGCCTTCGACCATCACCTGCTCGCCCGGCTGCAGGCCGCTGGTGACGATCCACTGGCCGTCCTGGGCGCCCTCGATCGTCACCGGGCGCGGCGTTACCTGGCCATCCTCGGCCACCACCAGCACGCTGTCGCCCTGGCTGCCGCGCGTGACCGCCTGCTGCGGCAGCAGGATGGCGCCTTCGATCTGCGCCTGCTGCAGGCGCGCGCGCACGTACATGCCCGGCAGCAGCAGGCCGCGCGGGTTCGGCACCTCGGCGCGCAGGCTGACCTGGCCGGTGGCCGGGTCGACCGTCAGGTCGGTGAACAGCAGGCGCCCGGGCTCGGCATAGGGCTGGCCGTTCTCGAGCAGGATCTCCACGCGCGCCGCCTCGCTCTGGCCGGCGCGTGCCAGCTGGCCGCCGGCCAGGGCTTCGCGCAGACGCAGCACCTCGCTGGCCGGCTGCGCGATGTTCAGGTAGAGCGGATCGACCTGCTGGATGGTCGCCAGCTGCGTGCCTTCCTGCGCGCTCACCAGCGCGCCTTCGGTCACCAGCGAGCGCCCGATGCGGCCGCTGATCGGCGCCGTCACGGTGGCGTAGTTGCGGTTGATGCTGGCGGTGCGCACGGCCGCCTTGCCGGCTGCCACCTGGGCCTGTGCCGCCTTCTCGGCCGCCACGGCAGCGTCGTATTCCTGCGGGCTGATGGCCTGCACCGCCACCAGCGGCTTGTAGCGCGCGGCCAGCGCGCTGGCCTGTGCCAGCTGCGCCTGGGCCTGTGCCAGCTGCGCCTGGGCGCTCTGCAGCGCCGCCTCGTAGGGGGCCGGGTCGATGCGATACAGCACCTGGCCCGCCTTGACGTCGCTGCCCTCGGTGAACACGCGCTTCTGCAGGATGCCGGTGGCCTGGGCGCGCACCTGCGCCACGCGCGAGGCCTCCAGGCGGCCGGGCAGTTCGGTGCTCAGGCTGACGGTGCCGGGCTGCACTGCCAGCACCGCCACCTCGGGCGGCGGCATCTGGCCGGCGCCGGCCGTTTCGGCGCCGTTGCCCTTGCCGCCGCCACAGGCAGTGAGCGTCAGTGCAGCGGCGGCGACAAGGAGCGCCAGCCGGCGCGACGGAGGGGGGCAGGAGGTTTGCAGGATGGACATGGGGCTGGAATCCGGCTCGAAAATCAGGCAGCCGTGCCCGCCATTGGCAGACACGGCTGGGGTGCAGGTCACCACGCGCGGACAGGCGGCGAGCCACCACGGCGCCAGGCCGCAGCGGGCAGGCTCAGGCCGTGCAACAGCAGGAAATTATACATACATCCATGGATGTATGCGTTAGAATCCAGGCTCCAAAACCGTTCGCGGACGGTGAATCCGCATATTTTCCCTGTTTTCCAACAACATGGCCCGACGCACCAAGGAAGAGGCACTGGCGACGCGCGAAGCGCTGCTGGATGCCGCCGAGCGCGTGTTCCAGCAGCGCGGCGTGTCGCGTGCCGCGCTGTCGGACATTGCCCAGGCGGCGGGCGTGACGCGCGGCGCGCTCTACTGGCACTTCAAGGACAAGGCGGCGGTGTTCAACGCCATGATGGATCGCGTCACGCTGCCGCTGGACGCCGAACTGGCCGGCCTGCTGGCCGCCGACGGCGACCCGCTGGTCCGGCTGTGCGAGCACCTGCGCCGGGCCCTGCACCAGATCGTGCACGACGCGCGGACGCGCTGCGTGCTGCGCATCGCCATGCAGAAGGTCGAGCACACGGACGAACTGGGCCCGGTGATCGACCGCCACATCCAGGTGCATCGGCTCAATGCCGAGCGCGAGCGCCAGGTGTTCGAGCGCGCCGCGGCGCTGCGCGGCTGTGCGCTGCCGGCGCCGGCCGACCAGCTGGCGCACGGCTTCTACGCCATGGTGCATGGCCTGATCTACAGCTGGCTGCTGGACGAGGGCTTCGACCTCGAGGCCACGGCCGAGGCGTCGGTGCAGGCTTTCCTGCGTGGCATCGGGCTCGACCCGGCTCCGGCGTCGCCCTGATCGGCGATAATGGCCGGCTGTCACCACAGCGGCTGTAGCTCAGTGGATAGAGTATCGGCCTCCGAAGCCGAGGGTCGTGGGTTCGATCCCCGCCAGCCGCGCCAGT
>CAYRHV010000427.1:0-2407 GCA_964424045.1 uncultured Ottowia sp.
CGTGCTACACAAATGGGTCGGCCAGCTGTGGGAGGCGACGCAGGAAGCCTTCCCGGGCGATGGCAAGCAGACGGGCCTGGACGCCGAGATAGCGCGGCTGCGCAAGGAAGTGGCCAAGCTAAAAATGGAGCGCGACATCTTGAAAAAAGCTGTGCCCTGCTTCGCCAGGGAGCTGCTGTGAAATTCGGCTTTGTGGCGAAGCACCGAGAGGCCTGGCCGGTCGATCTGGTGTGCGAGGCGCGCGGTGTCTCGCGGGGTGGCTTCTACGCGTGGCTCACGCGTCCCGGGAGGCAGCGCAGTCTCAGCCGATGAGGCGCTGGGCACGCAGGTCCGTCAGAGCTTTGTGCGCAGCGACCGAACCTACGGCGCGCGGCACGTATGGCGTGATGTGCTGGAGCAAGATCAGGCTTGTTGTCTACACCCCGTTGGGCGGCTCATGCGCGAGCAGGCCTTGCGTGCTCGACCCCGGCGACGTGGACTTCTCCAGGGACCGTGGCGCACGCAGTGCTGTGGCCGACAACGTGCTAGAACGCCAGTTTCAGGCTGACGGGCCGAACCAGAAGTGGGTGGCTGATGACTTCACCTACAAATCTGGACGGCAGAAGGCTGGCTGTAGATAGCGGTGGTGCTGGATCTGTACTCGCCTCGCATCGTGGGCTGGTCGATGCAGGAGAACATGATCTCACAGCTCACGGTGGGCGTGCTGATGATGGCCCTGTGACGTCGGGGCAAGCCGGTGGCATTGCTGTATCACTTGGACCAGGGCAGTCAATACACCAACACCTTCAGTAATTGGTCGGCCCTGCAAAATTCACGCTGCCGCCAAGTCCGATCGATCCACCCCGGCCTTTGACGCTTCCAGCGCTGCCACCAGCGCACAGGCCAGCGTGAGGAACAGTGCAAGCACAGGCGCAACAAGGCCCTTGAGCGCCAGGCGCACGATGGCCCGCAGCAGCCAGCGGATGTTGTAGCCCGCCGCGCACAGCACGGCGTGCAGCGCATCGCCCGTGGCGCCGCGCAGCCAGCAGCGGTCCATCCCGTGGTCCTGCTTCAAATGCCCGATGGCCGGCTCCACCGCTTGGCGTCGTTTGAGCCATTTGCGCTGCTGATTGCTCAGGCTCCTCAGCTTGCCCCGGTGAATGATCTCAATGCCCGGGTTGGCTGCATCCACCCCCCGAAAGCCCAGATCCACCGTCACCTGCCTGGGCCTTGCTCCCGTGTCCTCGGTCAGGATCGTCACCTGCTCGAGCTGCTCGGCCAGGGTGTGGCCGTCATAGGGGTTGCCCGTGAAGCTGCGCGCGCCGACCATCAGTCCTTGCTTGTGCGTCACGGCCACGCCAACCTTTACGCCAAACTCATAGGGTTTGCGGGCCTTGCCTTTGCCGATGCATTCGACTTCTGGCGCGTGCAAGGCATACAGCTTGTTCTTGTCCTTGGGCCGCTGGGTGCGGATGCGCTCAGCGCGCTCGATCAGCTCGCGCAGGTCGGTCAGCGCCAGGGCTGACGCATCAGCGGTCTGTTCGATCTTGCGCCCCACCTCGCGCAGCACGATGCCCAGGATGGTGCGCTGGCGCTTGACCACCTTGCGCAGGCGCTTGAACTGCCTGGCGTGGGCGTAGCCGCCGGCACGCCGGCGCAGGCTCTTGCCCTCTTTGACAAAGGTCTGCTTCAAGGAAATGCCCGCGCGCTTGGCCACAGCCACCACTTTGTGACGGGCAATCTCCAGCAGGCGCGAATCCACCGGGTGCGCAATGGCCTTCTCCTGCACCGTGGTGTCCACGATCAGCCGCTCGAACTCGGCCGGCTTGATGGCCTTCGACTGCACCGCCGTGTCGATGGTGGCCTTGAGCAGTTCTTCCACGCCGGCCTCGCCGATGGCGGTGCGAAAGCGTCCAATCTGGGTTGCATCACACGGCAGGCGCGGCTCGTAAAACTGCATGCCGCTGAAGTGTTGCCAGACCACGTTCTCGGCCCAGCGCTGGACCAATTCCTCGTCGCTGAGCTTATAGGCGTGCTTCAGATACAGCAGGCTGGCCATCAGGCGAATCGGCAGACGGGGGCGGCCGGCTGCTGCAACGCCGGCGCCAGCCACCTGCACGGATGGACCGAACAGATCGTCTTGCGCAATGGCGCAGCCCTCACGCACCTGGCGGGCAAAGTGCGGCGTCAGTGCCGCTTCGATCTGCGCCCAGGGCAATCGACTGGCCAGCACCGCCAGCGGGTGGCGCAGATCGATCATCTCGGCCAGCGGCTGGCGGAAGAAGTCGGCATTCTGAGCCGGATCGGACATCAACAAAACTCCCAGGAATCAGACTCTGATCCAGTGATTCTCAGGGGATTGGGCTTCACCTGGAATCGGCGAAAACCCAGTGTTCATGCGGCTTGGAGGGGATTTGCAGGGCCGACT
>CAYRHV010000428.1:0-2403 GCA_964424045.1 uncultured Ottowia sp.
ACGAGCTGGAGGCGGCGATCCGCAGCGTCTGCGAGCCCTATTTCGACCGGCCGCTGAAGCAGATCTCGCTTGGCATGGTGCTGATGCGCCTGTTCCAGACCTCGCGCCGCTTCAACGTCGAGATCCAGCCGCAGCTGGTGCTGCTGCAGAAGACGCTGCTCAACATCGAGGGCCTGGGGCGCCAGCTCGACCCCGAGCTCGACCTCTGGAGCACGGCCAAGCCGTTCCTGGAAAAGTGGATGCTCGAGCAGGTGGGACCGAAGCGCCTGTGGCAGGAGATGAAGGCGCAGGCGCCGTACTACGCGCGCATGCTGCCCGAGCTGCCGCGCCTGCTGCACGACTACCTGCAGCGCGACGGCGCGCCGGAAACCCAGCGCCAGCTGCTGCAGCTGCTGGCCGAGCAGCGGCGCACCAACCGCCTGCTGCAGGCGCTGATCTGGGGCGGGGTCGGCTTCCTGCTGGGCCTGCTGGCGATGCAGCTCATCATCCGCGTGCAGGTGTTCTGAGCCGGCGGCCGAAGCAAAAAAGCAACATTTCCGGCCGCGCGCGTGGGCCCAGCGGTGGAGCAGGGCGAAGACGAGAAAAGAACGGCGACAATCGCGCGTTCTTTTTTTGATGGTCTCTTGGTCCGCAAGGGGAGATTCATGCTGGTCGGATTCATCGTCCTCTACCTGCTGGCGTCGATCGCCATCGGCCTGTATGCGGCGCGCCGGGTGAAGAACACCGTCGACTACGCGCTGGCGGGGCGCAGCCTGCCGCTGGTGGTGGTGGTGGCCACCACCTTCGCGACCTGGTTCGGTTCGGAATCGGTGCTGGGCGCACCCGGGCAGTTCCTCAAGGAGGGCGAGGGCCTGGGCGGGGTGATCGAGGATCCGTTTGGCGCCGGCATGTGCCTGGTGCTGGTGGGCCTGTTCTTCGCCCGCAAGCTCTACGGCATGAACATCATCACCATCGGCGACTATTACCGGCGCCGCTACGGGCGCACCATGGAGGTGCTGTGCTCGACCATCATCATCATCAGCTACCTGGGCTGGGTCGGTGCCCAGGTGACGGCGCTGGGACTGGTGTTCAACCTGCTCAGCCACGGCGCGATCTCGATGCCCTGGGGCATGGCGATCGGCACCGCGGTGGTGCTGGTCTACACCCTCTACGGCGGCATGTGGTCGGTGGCCTGGACCGATTTCGTGCAGATGATCGTGATCGTCAGCGGCCTGCTGGCGATCGCCTGGTACGTCAGCACCATGGCCGGCGGCACCGGCGTCGTCATCGAGCACGCGTCCAGGACCGGCCAGCTGCGCTTCTTCCCCACCGGCGGCGCCAAGGAGTGGATCTTCTTCATCGGCGCCGGCATCACCATGATGCTGGGCTCGATCCCGCAGCAGGACGTGTTCCAGCGCGTGATGTCGTCGAACAACGCCGACACCGCCCGCAGCGGCCCGATCATCGGCGGCCTGCTCTACATCGGCTTTGCCTTCGTGCCCATGTTCATCGTCATGGCGGCGCTGATCGTGATGCCGGGCACGGACGCGATACTGGGCGACGACCCGCAGAGGCTGCTGCCCAGGCTGGTGATGGAACACATGCCGGTGGCCCTGCAGGTGGCGTTCTTCGGCGCCCTGCTGTCGGCCATCATGTCGACGGCCTCGGCGACCCTGCTGGCGCCGGCCACCACCTTTGTCGAGAACATCCTGCGCAACCTGATGGCCGACATGACGGACGGCCAGACGCTGCGGGCGATGCGCATCTGCGTGCTGGTGTTCACCCTGTGCGTGCTGGTCTATTCGATCACCATGGAAGGTTCGTCGATCTACGAACTGGTGTCCGGCGCCTATCAGGTGCCGCTGGTCGGCGCTTTCGTGCCCCTGGCCTTCGGCGTCTACTGGAAGCGCGCCACCACCCAGGGCGCGCTGCTGGCGGTGCTGCTGGGCATCGGCGTCTGGGGCGTGTTCGCACTCACCCCGGTGCTCAGCGAGGCCTTTCCGCAGCAGCTGGCAGGCGTGTTTGCCGCCATGGCGGGCATGGTGCTGGGTTCGCTGGCGCCGCAGTGGCTGCCCGACCATACGGCGCACGCTGGTCAGTATGCGGGGGCGCGATGAGATGACGCATATGATGCACCCCCTATGTCGCTGCGCTCCTTCCCCCAGGGGGGGACGCACCCTGTGCCCAGGGGGACCCTGGTCACGGGTGCACTGGCGTGGCCTGCTCCGCGGCCTTCGGGCTGCCACCGAGGCAGCGGGGTTGGCCACCCGGCGAGCACGGCAACGACGAGGGCGGCCCGGCCAAGCGTTCACGCGCAGTCGATTGTCCCGCTTTGCTGGACCCTGATCACGGGTGCGCTGGGATGGCCTGCTCCGCGGCCATTGGAACCGAGGTGCCTCATGTGCTGCAAGTGCTGCTGTGCGC
>CAYRHV010000429.1:0-2393 GCA_964424045.1 uncultured Ottowia sp.
TCCACCGAGTCGATGGTGTGGCCGCCGGCGATCGGGATGCCGGCCTCGCGGCAGACGCTGGCGCCGCCGGCGACGATGCGGCCGATGGTCTCGAGCGAGAGCACGTTGATCGGCATGCCGACCAGGCCCAGCGCCATGATCGGCGTGCCGCCCATGGCGTAGACGTCGGACAGCGCGTTGGCGGCAGCAATGCGACCGAAGTCGAACGGGTCGTCGACGATCGGCATGAAGAAGTCGGTCGTCGCGATCAGCGCCTGCGTGTCATTCAGTTGGTAGACGGCGGCGTCGTCGGCGGTCTCGATGCCGACCAGCAGCTCGCTCGGGATCGGCAGGGTGGACGCGTTCTTCAGGATGTCGGACAGCACGCCGGGCGCGATCTTGCAGCCGCAGCCGCCGCCGTGCGAAAGGCTGGTCAGGCGCGGCTCGGCCGCCGGGGGAGAGAGGGGGGCGTTCATGGGGTGTTCGGGTCCAGCAGGTCTTGCACCAGCGCGTGCAGTGCGTCGGCTTCGGCGGCGGGCACGAACCGCGGGGCGCGTCGCGCACCGGCCTGTCGCCATTGTTCCAGCAACGCCCGATTCTCGCAGGCGGATGCCAGCAGCGTGGCCAGGGCCGCGGCGTCGCCGACCTCGAAAGATGCCGGCCAGTCGGCGCCCAGCAGGCCGACGTGGCCGGGAATGCGCGAGGCGATCACCGGCGTGCCGCTGGCCAGCGCCTCGATCACGACCTGGGCACCGCCTTCCATGCGGCTGGCGTTTACCAGCACGTGGGCACGCTGGATGGCGCGGCGCGTTGCCTCGTGCGGCAGGTTGCCGAGCCAGCGGTAGCGCGAGCAGGCGCGCTGGGTGGCCTGCGCTGCCTCGGCCCAGGCCGGGGCGCGGGCGGCGCCGATGTGGTCGATGTGGATGCGCGCATCGCCCTGCAGCAGGCGCGCGGCCGCCATCAGGGTGTCGGGCGCCTTTTCATCGCGCAGGTGGCCCACCATCACCGCGCGCAGGCGGTGCGGGCTCTTGGCCAGGGGCTGGTGCGGCGTGGCCGACTGCAGGATCACGCGCGCCTTGGCGCGGTGCTCGGCGGGCAGGTCGTCGATGCCGCGCGCGTGCAGCACCACCAGCCGGCTGGCCAGCGCCAGCGAGCGCTGCGCGTCGGCGCCGGTGGCGAGGTCGCGGTACAGGTCGGTGCCCGTCAGCACCACCGCCAGGCCGCGGCGGTGGCGCTCGGCCCAGGCGGTGATCGAAGGTGCCGAGCGGCGTGCGTGCAAGGCCAGCAGCACGGCATCTTCGTCCGCCTGCGCGTCGGGCCAGTTTGCCGCGATGCGGGTCGGGTGCCAAGATGCCAGCATGCGCTGCCAGCGCCGCGCCGTGTGCCAGTTGCCGGTGTTGGCGTCGGCCAGCGTCGGGCTGACGATGACGACCGAAGGTTTTGCCATGAATCCGGGTTATAGCGGCATTGCCGCGCCTGGCCACGCCGCGCGCCATGCCGGCCGCGCTGCACTGGCACAGGCCCTGCTGGCCGCGAGCGAGCGCACGCTGGCGCTGTTTGCCGCCTACGAGGCGGCGCTGCCGCCCGGCCTGCCGGTGCCCCTGGCCGAGCACCTGAACCCGCCACGCTGGGAACTGGGCCACGTCGGCTGGTTCCAGGAATGGTGGCTGGGGCGCAACCGCCAGCGCGCGCTGGGCGTGCGCGCCGACCCGCTGCACGCGCGCCCGCCCTCGCTGCTGGCCGGTGCCGACGCGCTCTACGACTCCGGCGCCGTGGCGCACGACAGCCGCTGGATGTTGCCGCTGCCGGATGCCGACGCCACGCGCGCCTATCTGGCGCAGGTGCTGGCGCAGAGCCTGGCCCTGCTGCCGGATACCGAGGAGAACGACGACGGCCTGTATTTCTGGCGCCTGGCGCTATTCCACGAGGACATGCACGCCGAGGCCGCGGTCTACATGGCGCAGGCGCTCGGCATCGCGCTGCCGGAGGAACTGCGGCGCGGCCAGGGGCGGTTGCCCGCCACGCCGCAGCCGTCCGAGGGGCAGCTCGCACTGCCTGGCGGCGCCTGGCGACTGGGCTGGGACGGGCCAGGCTTTGCCTTCGACAACGAGCTGCCGGCACATGCCGTGACGCTGGCGCCGTTCCAGATCGACGCCGCACTCGTGAACTGGCGGCGCTTCCTGCCCTTTGTCGAGGCCGGCGGCTATGGCGAGGCGCGCTGGTGGTCGGCCGAGGGCTGGCGCTGGCGCGCGGCTTCCGGCCGCGAGGGGCCAGCCGTGCTGCGGCGGACCGATGGCGGCTGGCAGCAGCGGCGCCTGGGTACCTGGGCGCCGCTCGATCCCGAGGCGCCGGCGCTGCACCTGAGCGCCTGGGAGGCCGAGGCCTGGTGCCGCTGGGCCGGCCGGCGCCTGCCG
>CAYRHV010000430.1:0-2389 GCA_964424045.1 uncultured Ottowia sp.
GGTTCGCGCGCGGCGTCAGCCCGCGCTTGCGTGCGTCGTCGCGCCGGAGCCCGGCTGCGTCATCGACTCGACCCAGCGCCGCACGCGCTCGGCGTCGGCAATCCGGCTGTGCTTGCCGGCAGAATCCAGAAACACCATGATCAGCCTGCGGCCGGCCACGTGCGCCTGCATCACCAGGCAGCGACCGGCCTCCGAGATATAGCCCGTCTTCTGCAGGTCGATGTCCCAGTCCGGGCTGTGCACCAGGCCGTTGGTGTTGCCGTACTGCAGCACGCGCGAACCGATTGCCACTTCCGAGCCGGGCGAGGTGCTGAGCGTGCGCACCAGCGGGTCGCGCGACGCCGCCGCCACCAGCAGCGCCAGATCCTGCGCGCTCGACTGGTTGGCACTCGACAGACCGGTCGGCTCGACATATCGCGTGTCCTTCATGCCGAGCATGAGAGCGCGTGCATTCATCAGCGACACGAACCGGTTCATGCCGCCGGGATAGGTACGGCCCAGGGCGTGGGCGGCACGGTTCTCGCTCGACATCAGCGCCAGGTGCAGCAGTTCGCCGCGTGTCAGGCGCGCGCCCACCGTCAGGCGCGAGCTGCTGCCCTTTTCGGTGTCCACGTCGGCCGTGGTGACGGTGATCAGCTCGTCCAGCGGCAGGTCGGAGTCCGAGATCAGCAGGCCGGTCATCAGCTTGGTGAGCGAAGCGATCGGCAGCACCGCATGCTCGTTCTTGCCCAGCAACACCTCGTGCGTGTCCTGGTCCAGCACCAGCGCGACGCTGGATTTCAGGTCCAGCGGATCCCGGGTCTCATGCAGGCCGGCGAGCTGGCCAAAGGAGGGCCGCGGCGGTGCGGCCCGCACCTGCTCGCGCGCCGAGCGCCCGGAGGCGCGGCCCGACCGGGCCACCTTGCCTCGCGCGGGTGCCCTGGCCGTGCGCGTCTTGGCTTTCGGCGTCGTCCGGGCCTTGGCGGCAACCGGTTTTTTTGCCGCCGGTCGAGTGGCCGCCTTGGCCTTGCGGGCCGGCGCCTTGGTCTTGGCCTTGGCGGCAGCAGCCGGCTTGGCGGCCTTGCGGGCCGGCGCGGCCAGCACCGGGTTGCTCCCCAGGACACCCAGCGCCGCCATGATGCCTGCCAGCACCAGAGCACGCCATCGCACCCCCAATCGACCCCACCCCAACTGCATCATCCGGCCCCAATCAACAAGCAACAACCCGATCGCGGCGGAGTTTACAGAATCAGAAAAAGATATGCAATAACAATTGCTTGCGATTTCTTATTAAAGCACTGTATGAATATACAGAAATAACTCAACCCTGGGCTGGAACCCGATCCGCCTTGCTGTGCAACTTGTTGAGGGCACTCAGATAAGCCTTGGCCGAAGCGACGATGATGTCGGGGTCGGCACCCACGCCATTGACGACCCGGCCGCTGTTCTGCAGCCGCACCGTGACCTCGCCCTGGCTTTCCGTCGAGCCGCTGATGGCATTCACCGAATACAGCACCATCTCGGCGCCGCTTTTGACCTGCGACTCGATCGCCTTGAGCGAGGCATCGACCGGACCGTTGCCCTCGGAGCGCGCCCGCACTTCCTTGCCGGCCACCGTGAACACGATCTCGGCGTGCGGCATCTCGCCGGTTTCGCTGTGCTGGGCCAGCGAGATGAAGCCGTACTGCTCCTTCTGCGGCGAGACGCTCTCGTCGCTCACCAGGGCCAGGATGTCCTCGTCGAAGATCTCGCTCTTGCGGTCGGCCAGTTCCTTGAAGCGCGCGAAGGCGGCCATGATCTCGCCCTCGGACTCCAGCTCGACGCCCAGCTCCTGCAGGCGCTGCTTGAAGGCGTTGCGCCCGGACAGCTTGCCCAGCACGATCTTGTTGGCGCTCCAGCCCACGTCCTCGGCGCGCATGATCTCGTAGGTGTCGCGCGCCTTCAGCACGCCGTCCTGGTGGATGCCGCTGGCGTGCGCGAAGGCGTTGGCGCCCACCACCGCCTTGTTCGGCTGCACCACGAAGCCGGTGGTGGAACTGACCAGCTTGCTCGCCGGCACGATCTGGCTGGTGTCGATGCCGACCTCCAGCCCGAAGTAGTCGCGCCGCGTCTTCACGGCCATCACCACCTCTTCGAGCGAGCAGTTGCCGGCGCGCTCGCCCAGGCCGTTGATGGTGCACTCGACCTGGCGCGCGCCGCCGATCTTCACGCCTGCCAGGCTGTTGGCCACCGCCATGCCCAGATCGTTGTGGCAGTGCACGCTCCAGATCGCCTGGTCGCTGTTGGGCACCTTCTCGCGCAGCGTCTTGAGGAAGTTGCCGTAGAGCTCGGGGATGGCGTAGCCCACGGTGTCGGGAATGTTGATGGTGGTGGCGCCCTCCCGGATCACGGCCTCGCAGATGCGCGCCAG
>CAYRHV010000431.1:0-2388 GCA_964424045.1 uncultured Ottowia sp.
ACGCGCGAGCAGCTGAACGCCGAACTGCGCCACCAGGGCCTGTTCTTCCCGATCGACCCGGGCGCCAACGCCACGCTGGGCGGCATGAGCGCCACGCGCGCCAGCGGCACCAATGCCGTGCGCTACGGCACCATGCGCGAGAACGTGCTGGCGCTGGAGGTGGTGCTGGCCAGCGGCGAGGCGATTCGCACCGGCACGCGCGCCAAGAAGAGCAGCGCCGGCTACGACCTGACGCGCCTGTTCGTCGGCAGCGAGGGCACGCTGGGCGTGATCACCGAGATCACGCTGCGCATCCATCCCCTGCCCGAGGCCGTGGCGGCTGCGGTGTGCACCTTCCCGAGCATCGCCGATGCGGTGAACACGGTGATCCAGATCATCCAGCTGGGCGTGCCGATTGCCCGCGTGGAGCTGCTGGATGCCGCCACCGTGGGCATGGTGAACCGCTACAGCAAGCTCAGCCTGCGCGAGGCGCCGATGCTGCTGATGGAATTCCACGGCTCGCCGGCCGGCGTCAAGGAGCAGACCGAGGCCGTGCAGGCGATCGCGGCGGAGCACCGGAGCACCGACTTCGAGTGGGCCGACACGCCCGAGGAGCGCACACGCCTGTGGACCGCGCGCCACAATGCCTATTTCGCCGGCGTGCAGAGCCGCCCCGGCTGCCGCGTCATCACCACCGACGTCTGCGTGCCGATCTCGCGCCTGGCCGATGCCCTGCTGGCCAGCGTGGACGAGGCCGATGCCGGCGGCATTCCCTATTTCCTGGTCGGCCACGTCGGCGACGGCAACTTCCACATGGGCTACCTGATCGACCCCGGCAACGAGGACGAGCGCGCGCGTGCCGAGCAGCTCAACCACCAGGTGGTGGCACGCGCGCTGGCGCTGGGCGGCACCTGCAGCGGCGAGCACGGCATCGGCCTGCACAAGATCCGCTTCCTGGAAGACGAGACCGGCGCCGGTGCCGTGGCCGTCATGCGCACCCTGAAGCGGGCGCTGGACCCGGACCACATCATGAACCCGGGCAAGATGTTCGGCGGCTGAGCGCGGCACCCAGGCGTGCCGGCCGGGCGTCCGATCAGCGCACGACAAGCATCCGGTTCCGGCCGGCAGCAAGCCCGGAGCCGATGGCGCTGACGCCGATCACGGCCAGCAGGATGCCGGTCGTTCCCCAGCCGCCGGTGGCGTCGCGCAGCAGCCCCACCGTCAGCGGCCCCAGCGCCGCCAGCACATAGCCGAAGCCCTGGGCCATCGCCGACAGGCGCCCGGCACTCTCGATATCCGGCGCGCGCAGGGCAATCAGCGTGAGCGCCATGGCGAAGGCGGCTCCCATGCCCAGGCCCATCACGGAGACCCAGAGCCAGAGCGTGGCCAGCGGCGCATGGATGCAACCCACCAGGCCGGTCAGGAACAGCACGACGCTGACCACGTTCATGACCCGCTGGTCGCGCATCCGTGTGCTGGCCCAGGGCGCGGCCACGGCGCTGGCCATCGAGACCACGATCGCCGCCGACAGCGCGGCCCCCGCCGCCACCGCCGACAGGCCGCGATCGGCCAGGATCGCCGGCAGCCAGCCGAGCATGATGTAGGCCAGTGCGCTCTGCAGCCCCATGAAGAACGTCACCTGCCACGCCAGCGGATCGCGCAACAGGCTGGTGGCGGCACGGCCGTGCCTCGTCGGCGGCTGCGCTGCGCGACGCGATCGTGGCCACCAGGCCAGCACCGCTCCGCCTGCCGGCAGCAGCCAGAACGCCAGCGCCGCCTGCCAGGACTGCCCCAGCGCCAGGCGCAGGGGTTCGGTGGCGCCCGCGGCGGCGGCGGCGCCCAGGCTCAGCACCATGGTGTAGAGCCCGGTCATCAGGCTGACGCTGGACGGAAAGTCGCGCTTGACCAGGGCCGGGAGCAGCACGCCGAGCGCGCCCATGGCACAGCCGGCCAGTGCCGTGCCGACGAAGAACCCCGCGACCCCGGTGTAGGGACGCAACAGCAGGACGACCATCAACAGCGCCAGCAGCCAGACCACCGAGCGCTCCTGGCCGATGCGGCGCACCAGCAGCGGCGCCAGTGGCGCCGACAGGCCCAGGCACAGCACCGGCAGCGTGGTCAACGCGCCCAGTGCCGCCGCCGACAGATCGAGCTGGACGCCGATCAGGGTCAGCAGGGCCGAGACGCTGGTCAGCGCCGGGCGCAGATTCGCGGCCGCCAGCAGGATGCCGGCCGCCGCAAGCAGGGAGAACGGCGCGCCCGGATGGCGCGCGCCCGATTCAGGCACGAAAGTCAGACGAAGAAGCAATGAGGCACGAAGCCATGGCGCGGGGCCGGCCGCTGCCAGACCCTCGCGCGCGGCTCATTCTCCGCCCGCGAGAGAACCAGTGCGCGCGCCGGGATATCCCC
>CAYRHV010000432.1:0-2384 GCA_964424045.1 uncultured Ottowia sp.
CCTCGCCGGCCAGGTAGTCGTAGCCCCACTTCCACTGGTAGCCGGTGGCCTTGATGGTGAGGTCGGGGTTGGTGGTGTCCTTCTGCGCCACGATGACCTTGGTCGCCGGCGCGGCCATGCCGATCACGATCAGGAACGGGATCACGGTCCAGGCGATCTCGATGGCGGTCGATTCGTGGAAGTTGGCGGCCTTGTAGCCCTTGGACTTGCGGTGATGCACGATGGAATAGAACATCACGCCGAAGACGCCGACGAAGATGACCGTGCAGATGATCAGCAGCATCCAGTGCAGGTCGTGCTGGGCCTGCGCGATCTGCGTCACGGGCGGGTGCAGGTTGAGCTGATTGACTGCCGGGCCGCCCGGCAGGTCGTTGACCTTGGCCGCCTGCGCGGCCGTGGCGGCCAGCGCCGTGGCCCAGACGAACAGGCCACGCGGGAATCCGGCCAGGGTTTCTGCAATGCTTTTCATCGTGTCACGTCTTCCTGAAACTGAAACATTCACACGTCTGCATGGCGCCCGCCACACGAACGTGCCCCCCGCACACAGCTGGAGGTACGTCTGCAAGCAAGTTTAACCGAGATGTTGCTCAAATATGAACGACTTGTGATCTGGCTCAAAGCGGTGTTCCGATTGTTGACACAGGCTACGGTTTCTGGACCAGGTCCGAATCGTTCAGCTCGCCCCGTCGGCGCGTGAAGCGCAGCGGCTCGAGCGGCGCGCGCGGCGCCGGCCTGAGGGCGTGGCCGTAGATCAGCTCGAACGACAGCCGCAGCGGCTCGCCCGGCGCCGGGCGCAGGCGCTCATTCAGCAGGCGCAGCAGGCGTTCGCGCCAGGCGGGGGTGCGCAGTCCGGCAAAGCGCCCGGGGTGCAGGTTGCGCCCGATGTCGCGCAATTCATCCAGCAGCTGCACGGGCGTGTCGTAGGTCAGCGTCAGGCGCTCCATGTCCACCACCGGGTCGGCAAAGCCGGCCGTCACCAGCCGATCGCCCCAGTCGTGCATGTCGGTGAACGGCTGCACCGGCGGCGGCCAGCCGAGTTCGGCGTAGAGCGTCTGCAGCTCGATCAGCGTGTCCGGTCCGAAGCAGGAAAACATCAGGAAGCCCTCGACCTGCAGCGCGCGCAGCCAGTCGGCCAGCAGGGCAGCCGGCTCGCCGGCCTGGTCCGCCAGCAGGTTCGCCCAGACCAGCTGGGCCGCGCCTTCTGGCGGCGCCGCAACGACGCGGGCCGGCCGCTCGCGGCCGGCCGCGCGTCCGAGCCGGCGCCACCACGGGCCGGCCGGCCGAGCCGCCGGCGACGGTGCCGCCTGGACTTCGGGCTGGACCTCGATGCACTCGGCATCCGGATACTGCGCCGCCAGCAGGGCGCGCGCCTCGGCGCCGCCGCAGACGGGCGCCCAGTGCACCCAGCGCTGCACCGGCAGGCGGATCCAGGACAGCCGATCGGCCAGGCGTCGCGCCACTTCCTCGTGCAGCCAGGGCGTCGCGGCGTGGGAACGGCGCGCCCAGCGGCGGGCCGCCACGGGATCGATGGAATACGTCGGGATGGCTTGCATGGGGAAGTGCGCGCAGTATATTGGCGCGGCCGCCAACCCGCCGCCATGGCTTTCCCTCACCTGCCCTCCCTGCTGCCGCGCCGCATGGCATGGCCCAGCCAGTGCCTGGTCTGCCGCGCCTGGCCGGCGCGCACCCTGTGCGCCGACTGCACGGAGCGCTTCGCACGGCCGGTTCGGCGCTGCACCACCTGCGCCCTGCCGGTGCCGGCGGGCGTGCAGCACTGCGGCGCCTGCCTGATCGATCCGCCGCCGCTGGATGCCTGCCTGGCGGCGGTGGCCTACACGTGGCCGTGGGCGTTGTGCGTCACGCGCCTGAAATTCCAGCAGGACATCGGCCTGGCCGCCGCGCTGGCCGAGCTGCTGGCGCGTGCGCCGGGGGTGACCGAGGCGCTGCAGGCGACCGACTGGCTGCTGCCCATGCCACTGGCGGCCGAACGCCTGGCCGAGCGCGGCTACAACCCGGCCCTGCTGCTGGCGCAGCGCCTGCACCGCCCGGCCTGCCGCAGCGACCTGCTGCTGCGCCCGCGCCACCGACCGCCCCAGCGCGGCCTCACGCGCGCCCAGCGCCTGCGCAATGTGCGCGGGGTATACGCGGTGGCCGCGGCGCGCGCGCACGAGCTGGCGGGCCGGCGCGTGCTGCTGCTGGACGATGTCATGACCACCGGCGCCAGCCTGCACGAAGCCGCGCGCGCCCTGCGCCAGGCGGGCGCGGCGCAGGTCAGCGCGCTCGTGTTTGCGCGCACCGACGAGGCGCGCTGATACGAACTGGTGTTCGAAATGACAAATGACGAATGACCTCGCTGCGCTTCAATGACCGCAGCGTCGTGGGCC
>CAYRHV010000433.1:0-2382 GCA_964424045.1 uncultured Ottowia sp.
GCTTGTCCTTGACGTACTGCAGGAAGTTCTCCACGGTCTTGGGCGCCTTGTCGGGGTAGACCTCGATCACGAACTCGCCCTCGCTGGTGACGAACTTCACGCGCGGGTCGGCGGCCAGGGCGGGCAGCGCGGTTGCAAGCGCGGCGGTGGCCACGCCGCAGGCGGCGAGGCGGGAGAAGGTTCGGCGGGACAGGGACATGGATTGAAGCTGGGAAGTGAGGGACATGAACAGGCTTGGTGCCGCACGGGTGCCGGGGGTTCCCGCCAGCCCCGCGGCGGGGCTCAGCCGCCGGCTGCCGGCGTGGCGGATTTCAGGAGCGCGTCCAGGCCCCGGATCTTGGGTGCCAGGCGCGGATTCGCGGCATCGAGCTGGCGTGCGTGCTGGTAGGACTGCAGCGCCAGGCGCGCCTGCACGTCGCCCAGGTTCTCCAGCGCCGTGGCGTAGTCGGGCTGGATGCGCAGCGCGTTCTCCAGCGCCGCGCGTGCCTCGTCCAGGCGGCCGCGCGCGGCATGCAGCACGGCCAGGTTGTTCCAGGGTTCGGCCAGTTCCGGGTAGTCGCGCGTGAGCTGCTCCAGCAGCTGCTCGGCCTGCTCGGGCTGGCCGGTGCTGCTCAGCAGGTTGGCCTTCAGAAAGCGCATCTGTGGGTCGCGCGGGTGCGCGGCGATGTACTCGTCCGCCCGCGCCAGCGCCGCGCCGGCCTGCCCCGCCTGCTGCAGGCGCTGCACCTCGGCGTAGTCGTCGGCCCGGGCGGGCGCGCCGAGCAGGGCCAGCAGGAGCGCGGCCAGGACGGAGAGACGGGGCAGGAGGGCGGGACGCGCAGTCATGGCGTTGGTGCGCACCGGCGCCGGTCCCGTTCGTGCTGCCGTTGCAGCGCTGCGGAGCCCGGCCGGGCGCGTTTTATACTGGGCGCGATTGTAGTCAAGCCGCCGCGGCGGCCGAGGCAGGCTCCCGACCAGCGCGCGCGGTGTGTGCGTCTGCGCGCCGGGCGTGCTGTCCAGCTGGCCGGCCCGGCCCCGATTTCCATGACCCTGCGCATCTACAACACGCTGTCGCGTGCCCTGGAAGACTTCGTTCCGCTCGAGCCCGGGCACGTGCGCATGTACGTGTGCGGCATGACGGTCTACGACCTCTGCCACATCGGCCACGCGCGCTCGGCCGTGGCCTTCGACGTGGTGCAGCGCTGGCTGAAGGCCAGCGGCCTGCGCGTCAGCTTCGTGCGCAACATCACCGACATCGAGGACAAGATCATCCGCCGCGCGGTGGAGAACGGCGAGACCATCCGCCAGCTCACCGACCGCATGATCGCCGAGATGTACCGCGACTTCGACGCGCTCGGCATCGAGCGCCCGACGCACGACCCGCGCGCCACCGACTACGTGCCGCAGATGCTGGACATCGTCGGCAAGCTCAAGGCCAAGGGGCTGGCCTACCAGAGCGGTGATGGCGACGTGAACTACGCGGTGCGCAGGTTTCCCGGCTATGGCAAGCTGTCGGGCAAGTCGCTCGACGAGTTGCAGGCCGGCGAGCGCGTCGCGGTCAGCGAAGGCAAGCAAGACCCGCTCGACTTCGTGCTGTGGAAGTCGGCCAAGCCCACGGAGCCCGAGGGTGCCAAGTGGGACAGCCCCTACGGCCTCGGCCGGCCCGGCTGGCACATCGAATGCTCGGCCATGAGCTGCGCGCTGCTGGGCGAGACCTTCGACATCCACGGCGGCGGCGCCGACCTGATCTTTCCCCACCACGAGAACGAGATCGCGCAGAGCGAGGGCGCCGACGGCGTGCCGCTGGCGCGGGTGTGGATGCACAACGGCTTCGTCAACATCGACAACGAGAAGATGTCGAAGTCGCTCGGCAACTTCTTCACCATCCGCGAGGTGCTGCAAGCTTTCGACGCCGAGACCATCCGCTTCTTCATCGTGCGCAGCCACTACCGCAGCCCGCTGAACTACAGCGACGTGCACCTGCAGGATGCGCGTGCCGCGCTCAAGCGCCTGTACACGGCGCTCGATGCGGTGCCGCCGGCGGAGGTCGCAATCGACTGGTCGAACCCCCATGCCGCGCGCTTCAGGGCGGCGATGGACGATGACTTCGGCACGCCCGAGGCGGTGGCGGTGCTGTTCGATCTGGCGGGCGAGGTCAACCGCGGGCGCGACCCAGCTCAGGCCGGCTTGCTGAAAAGCCTGGGCGCCACGCTGGGCCTGCTGCAGGGCGATCCCAAGGCGTTCCTGCGCGCCGGCAGCAGCCTGGACGAGGCGGCGATCCAGGCCCGGATCGAGGCCCGCGCCGCGGCCAAGAAGGAAAAGGACTTTGCCGCCGCCGACCGCATCCGCGCCGAGTTGCTGGCCGCCGGCATCGTGCTGAAGGACTCGCCCACCGGCACCACC
>CAYRHV010000434.1:0-2380 GCA_964424045.1 uncultured Ottowia sp.
GCTTGCGGGTCGTGCTGGTACCAGCCGCGCGAGCGGTTGGCGATCGCGACCAGGGACAGCATCACGGGCACTTCCACCAGCACGCCGACCACGGTGGCCAGCGCGGCGCCGGAGTTCAGGCCGAACAGGCCGATGGCCACCGCGACCGCCAGTTCGAAGAAGTTCGAGGTCCCGATCAGGGCGCAGGGCGCGGCGACGCGATGGGGCAGGCGCCAGGCCCAGGCCCAGGCGTAGGCCAGCGCGAAGATGCCGTAGGACTGGATCACGATCGGCACCGCGATCAGGGCGATCAGCAGCGGCTGCGCCAGGATGACCGGGCCCTGGAAGCCGAACAGCAGGACCACCGTGGCCAGCAGGCCCAGCATGGACAGCGGCTTGATGCGGGCGGTGAAGGCCGCCACCGCCTCCGGGCCGCCCCGCGCGACCAGGCAGCGGCGCGTCAGCACCCCGGCGATCAGGGGCAGCACGATGTAGAGCAGCACGGACAGCACCAGGGTTTCCCAGGGCACCGCGATGTCGGTCACGCCGAGCAGGAACGCCACGATGGGCGCAAAGGCGACCACCATCACCAGGTCGTTGACGGTGACCTGAACCAGGGTGTAGCCGGGGTCGCCCCGGGTCATCTGCGACCAGACGAAGACCATGGCCGTGCAGGGCGCGGCGCCAAGCAGGATCAGCCCGGCCACGTATTGGCCGGCGTCGGCCGGGTCGATGAATCCGACAAACAGGTGCTCGAAGAACAGCACCGCCAGCGCCGCCATGGTGAACGGCTTGATCAGCCAGTTCACCGCGAGGGTGACGACCAGGCCCCTGGGGCGCTGGCCCACCGCGCGGAGCGAGCCAAGGTCGATGGCGATCATCATCGGGTAGACCATGGCCCAGATCAGCACCGCCACGACCAGGTTGACCGAGGCGTATTCCCAGCCCGCCAGGGTGCCGAACAGGCCGGGCAGCAGATTGCCCAGCACGACGCCGGCGAGGATGCAAAGGCCGACCCAGAGGGTCAGATAGCGCTCGAAGATGCTCATGGGGGTGGTTCTCGGACGGGGTTGCGGTCTGCAGCGGGAGACGGCCGGCGTGCTGCGGTCAGTGGGTTGCAGTTCAACTGGCGGCGCAGGCACGGGACCGGACCGTGACCTCGCAGGCCTCGCCCTGGCAGCAGTGCTCGGTCAGGTAGTCCAGCAGCCGCGCCATGCGCGTGAAATCCGCGCGGTAGATCAGGTTGCGCCCCTGTTGCTCGATCGACACCAGGCCGGCATGGGCGAGCTCCTTGAGATGAAAGGACAGGCTGTTGCGCGGCACCTCGAGCTGCCCGGCCAGGGTGCTGGGGGTCAGCCCGGCCGGGCCGGCGACGACCAGTGCACGAAACGTGCGCAGCCGCAAGGGGTGGGCCAGTGCGGCAAGTTGGACGGTTGCCTGATTCTCGAACATGATTCAATGATACAACGATTATTGAATTAATTGTCTCGCTGAGCCACCGCCGACCGCTGGCGCGGCGGCGCAGGCAGGCATGCGCTGCAACCGGGGACCCCCCGGCGCGGCCTCAGGGTGGATCCGCGTCAGCCGCGCCGAAGCCGCCGCCACCCGGCGTGTGGATCTCGAAGATGTCTCCGGCCCGCATCTGCACGCTGCCGATGTGGGCCAGCTCCTCGACGCGCCCGTCGGCGCGCACGACGCGATTCATGCCGAGCGCGCCCGGCGCGCCGCCGGCCATGCCGAAGGCACCGTGCACGCGGCCGTTGGACAGGATGCTGGCGGTCATGGGTTCCAGAAAGCGCAGGCGCCGCACGCCGCCGTCGCCGCCGCGCCAGCGGCCGGCGCCGCCCGAGCCGAGACGGATGGCGTAGCTTTCGAGCCGCACCGGGAAACGCCACTCCAGCACCTCGGGGTCGGTCAGGCGCGAATTGGTCATGTGCGTCTGCACCACCGAGGTGCCGTCGAAGCCGCCGACCAGCCGGCCCTCGTCGTCGAACACGCCGCCGGCGCCCGAGCCGCCGGAGACGGTCTCGTAATACTGGTGCCGGTCGTTGCCGAAGGTGAAGTTGTTCAGCGTGCACTGGCTGGCACCCATCAGGCCGAGCGCGCCGATGAGCGCGTTGGTGACGCAGGTCGAGGTCTCGACGTTGCCGGCCACCACGCTGGCCGGCGGCGCCGGACGCAGCATGCAGCCTTCGGGGATGCGCACCTCGATCGGCTTCAGGCAGCCGGCGTTGAGCGGGATGTCGTCGTCCACCAGCAGGCGGAACACGTAGAGCACCGCCGCCATCGACACCGCCGTCGGCGCGTTGAAGTTGTTCGCCTGCTGCGGCGAGGTGCCGTCGAAGTCGATGCGCGCACTGCGCGTGGCGGCGTCGATGTGCACCGCCACCCGGATCTGCGC
>CAYRHV010000435.1:0-2374 GCA_964424045.1 uncultured Ottowia sp.
AGCAGGCGGTGCGCGACGCCGAGCTGGTCGAGCAGCTGGCGCCGGCGCGGGCTTTTCGAGGCGAGGTAGATGAAGGACACGTTGAGCGTTGAGCGTTGAGCGTTGAGCGTTGAGCGTTGAGCGGGTTGGGAAGCAATGGGCTTGCGGAAGTTCACGCGAAACGCTCAACGCCGAACGCTGAACCGCGCATCGCGCTGAACGCCTGATCCCTTCACTCCCGATGGTAGGGGTGGCCCGCGTTGATCGACCAGGCGCGGTAGAGCTGCTCGACCAGCAGCACCCGCGCCAGCGCGTGGGGCAGCGTCAGGTCGGACAGGCGGATGCGCTCGTGCGCAGCCTGGCGCAGCGCGGGGTCGAGGCCATCGGGGCCGCCGATCAGCAGCGCGACGTCGCGGCCCAGGCCCTGCCACTGGCGCAGGCGCTCGGCCAGCGCGGCGGTCGTCAGCGCCGTGCCCCGCTCGTCCAGCGCCACCACGTGGGCGCCGCGCGGCAGTGCGGCCTCGATGCGCTGGCGCTCGGCGGCCATGGCCTGCGCGGCCGTCCGGCCGCCGGCGCGCGGCTCGGTCTTGACGGACTTGAGCTCAACCCGCAGCTCGGGCGGAAAACGCCTGGCGTAGTCGTCCCAGGCCGCGCCCGCCCACGCCGGCACGCGCTGGCCGACGGCGACCACGCAAAGCTTCATCGCGCCGTGCGGGCGCGGGTCTTGCGCGTGGCGCTGGCGGGACGCGCCGGCGCGGCCTTCCGGGCGGTCGTCGGCTTGCCGGCCGTCACGACGCGTGCGGCCGGTTTCTTCGCGGCGGGGCTCCCCGCAGCCGCCTTGCGCGGCGTGGACGCGGCCGTCGCCCTTGCCGAACCGCTGGCCGCCGACCTGCCGGCAGCGGCGCCCTTCCTGGCCACCGGCCGGGCCGTCGCGGGCCGGGTGGGCGCCTTTGCGGGCGCCCGCTTCCGGGTCGGCGCCGAGACAGTCTCGGTCTGCGAGCCCAGGGCCGAAGTCGTGGCCCGGCGCGATGTCGCGCGGCTGGCCGGCGCGCCGCCCAGCCGCACGCGTACCGGCTTGTCGCCCCAGATTTCCTCGAGGTTGTAGTACTGGCGGATCGCCGGCTGCATCACGTGCGCCACGGCGGCGCCGCAGTCGATGATGATCCACTCGCCGTTTTCCTCGCCCTCCAGCCGCGGCTTGGCAAAGCCGGCCTCGCGCACCTTGTCGCGCACGCTGGCGGCCAGGGACTGGGTCTGGCGGTTGGAAGTGCCGCTGGCGATGATCACGCGCTCGAACAACGGCGACAGGTGCTCGGTGTTGAACACCCGGATGTCGTGGCCCTTGACGTCTTCCAGGCCATCGACAATGGCACGCTGGAGTTTCTGGATTTCTCTCTTGGCTGCGGCTTCGCTCATCAGACGGTGGTGTAAAGCTGTTGTTCGGCAATATACCGCGCCACCGGCGGCGGCACCAGATGGTCGACCGGCAGGCCCCGGGCGGCGCGCTGGCGCACCTCGGTGGCGCTGTGCGGCAGCGGCGGCATGCGCAGCACGCGCACGCCGCGAGCCGCGCCCAGGTCCAGCCCCGGCAGCGGGTCGGCCGGATCGAACGCCGCTTCGTCCGGACCCATCCAGGCCCGCACCGCGATCGACACCCGAGCCAGGGCGATGATCTCCGCCGCCCGGTGCCAGTGGCGAAAGAAGCCGGCCTGGTCGGCGCCGATCTGCAGCCACAGTTCGGCGCCCGGATGCCGGGCCTGCAATTCCAGCAGGGTGTCGATGGTGTAGGTCGGGCCCGCACGCTGCAGTTCGCGGTCGTCGACGACGACGCCGGGAACGCCGGCAAAGGCCAGCCGGCACATCGTCAGTCGGTGCACCGCGGCGCTGAGCGGCCGCGACTTGTGCCAGGCGTCGCCCGTGGGCACGACGTGCAGCACGTCCAGCCCCAGCTCGGCGATGGCGGCGCGCGCCAGCGCCAGATGCGCATCGTGCGGCGGGTCGAAAGCGCCGCCGAACAGGCCGATGCGGTGCGGCGAGCCGTTCATCGCGGCTCGCGGATGACGAATGACGAATGACCTCGCTGCGCTTCGATGACCAATGGATGAGCCGGGCGCCGTGGCGCCGCACTCGAAGAGTCAAGCAGGCACTGGGTCTGCGTCATTTGTCATCGATGCCGCGCAGCGGCGAGGTCATTCGTCATCGCGCACGCATCACACCCATGCGCGCGGCACCAGGAAGTGCTCGGTCAGCTGCGCCTCGGGCGAGCCCGGCTCGGCCTGGCGCTGGTACTGCCAGGCCACCAGCGGCGGCATCGACAGCAGGATCGATTCGGTGCGCCCGCCCGACTGCAGGCCGAAGTGCGTGCCGCGGTCCCACACCAGGTTGAATTCGACGT
>CAYRHV010000436.1:0-2373 GCA_964424045.1 uncultured Ottowia sp.
CCGCCTGCGCCACACCGAGTTCGCCGCGCCCGAGGGCGTGCGCTGGCTCGGCTGCTCGATCGCCTCGCTGTCCGAACTGCAGTCGGTGCTGGTGGTCGGCAGCAACCTGCGCAAGGACCACCCGCTGTTTGCCGCCCGCATCCGCCAGGCGACGCGCCACGGCGCGGCGGTGGCGGCACTGACCTCGCCGGCCCTGCTGCGGGACGCGGACGCCTGGGCCATGCCGCTGGCCGCCACCTCGCTGGGCGAGCCGGGCGACTGGCTGCGCCTGCTGGCCGATGTCGCCGCCGCGGTGGCGGCGGACAAGGGTGTCGCCGCGCCGGCCGCAGGCGAGGCGACCGAAGCCGCGCAGACCGTTGTCCGCGTGTTGCTGTCGGGCGAGCGCAAGGCCCTCCTGCTGGGCAACGCCGCGGCGCAGCACCCGGCTGCCAGCAGCCTGCTGGCGCTGGCGCAGTGGCTCGGCGAGCAGACCGGCGCCAGCGTCGGCTACCTGACCGAGGCCGCGAACACCGTGGGCGCGCAGCTGGTGGGCGCGCTGCCGGACGAGGGTGGCCTGAACGCGGCCCAGATGCTGGGCGGCGGCCTGAAGGCGGCGCTGCTGCTCGGCTGCGAGCCTGGACCCGACACGCGCGGCGTGTCGCTGGCGGGCTGCGACATGGTGGTCACGCTCAGCCCCTTCAAGTCCAACCTCGACGTCAGCGACGTGCTGCTGCCGGTCGCGCCCTTCACCGAGACCTCGGGCACCTTCGTCAACGCCGAGGGCCGGGTGCAGAGCTTCCACGCCGTGGTGGCGCCGCTGGGCGAGACGCGCCCGGCCTGGAAGGTGCTGCGCGTGCTGTCGGACCTGCTGCAGGCCGGGCTGCCGGCCTTCCAGACCTCGCAGGAGGTGCTGGCGGCGGCGCTGGGCGTGGCCGATGCGAAGGCCGTCGACCGGGTCCCGGCCGAGCGGCTGGACAACCGCACGGCGGCGCCGATCCGGCTTGACGCCGGGGCGGTGACGCTGGCACCGATCGGGATCTACCAGCTCGACGGCCTGGTGCGCCGCTCGCCATCGCTGCAACTGACCACGGACGGCCGTGAGGGGAGCGCCGCATGATCGACGCCTTTTACGACGGTGCGCTGCACCTGTTTGCCGGCACCTGGTGGACCGGCATCGTCTGGCCGGTGCTCTGGATCCTGCTGAAGATCGTCATCGTGCTGGTGCCGCTGCTGGCCGCCGTCGCCTACCTGACCTACTGGGAGCGCCGGCTGCTGGGCTGGATGCAGGCGCGCATGGGCCCGAACCGGGTCGGTCCCTGGGGCCTGCTGCAGCCGATCGCCGACGCCGTCAAGCTGCTGACCAAGGAGATCATCCAGCCTACGGCGGCGTCCAAGGGCCTGTTCTTCCTGGGCCCCCTGATGGCCATCATGCCGGCGCTGGCGGCCTGGGTGGTGATCCCGTTCGGCCCCGAGGTGGCGCTGGCCAACGTCAACGCCGGCCTGCTGCTGGTGATGGCGATCATGTCGATCGAGGTCTATGGCGTGATCATTGCCGGCTGGGCGTCGAACTCCAAATACCCCATCCTGGGCGCGCTGCGCGCCTCGGCCCAGATGGTGAGCTACGAGATCGCCCTGGGCTTCTGCTTCCTGGTGGTGCTGATGGTCTCGGGCAGCCTGAACCTGACCGACATCGTGATGGGCCAGGCGCGCGGCATGGCCGCCGGCCACGGCCTGAATTTCCTGTCCTGGAACTGGCTGCCGCTGCTGCCGATCTTCATCGTCTACATGATCTCGATGGTGGCCGAGGTGAACCGCCTGCCGTTCGACATGGCCGAGGGCGAGGCTGAGATCGTGGCCGGCCACATGGTCGAATACTCGGGCATGGGCTTTGCCATCTTCTTCCTGGGTGAATACGCCGCCATGCTGCTGGTGTCGATCCTGGCGGTGATCATGTTCCTCGGTGGCTGGCTGCCGCCGTTCCAGTTCCTCGACTTCATTCCGGGCTGGATCTGGCTGATCGGCAAGACCTTCTTCGTGGTCTCGCTGTTCATCTGGTACCGCGCCACGTTTCCGCGCTTCCGCTACGACCAGATCATGCGCCTGGGCTGGAAGGTGTTCATTCCGGTCACGCTGATCTGGCTGCTGGTTGTTGGCGCCTGGATGTTCAGCCCCTGGAACATCTGGCATTGATGGAGGAGGGCCCATGGCTTCCGTAACCGCCTCACCATTTTCGATCCGTGATTTCCTCAAGAGCTTCGTGCTGCTGGAGCTCTTCAAGGGCATGGCCCTGACCGGGCGCTACGCGCTCAGCCGCAAGGTCACGCTGCAGTATCCGGAGGAGAAGACGCCGCTGTCGCCGCGCTTCCGCGGCCTGCACGCGCTGCGCCGCTACGA
>CAYRHV010000437.1:0-2359 GCA_964424045.1 uncultured Ottowia sp.
CTGCGCAGGCAGGTCTGGAGCCGCGGGCCTCAGCCCCCTGGAAGGGGGACGCACAGAGCCCAGCGAAGCGGGGCCAGCGACTGCGCGCCGCAGTCTGAGCGGGCGCAGGACAAGGCGCGGGCCGCAGCCAATGCTGGCGGCCTTGGCAAGGCGCGCAACGCCGTCATGTGCTCGCTCAGGCTGTGGCCCTTCGGGTGAGTGCCTGGCCGGGCCGCCCTCATCGTTGCCGTGCTCGCCGGGTGCCCAACCTGGCTGCGCCCGTCGCCTCGATGGCGATCCGGCCAGGCGCTCACGCGCAGCCGCTGGTCCCGCTTTGCTGGGCTGAGCCCAGGGGGACCCTGGCCACGGGTGCCCTCGCCTGGCCTGCTCCGCGGCCTTTGGAGACATGACGTTTCATGCACGGCGGGTGGCGCATCGCGTCATGGACAACTGAAGTGATGCCGCGCCCGGCGGGCGCGGGGCGTGGTACGGTGACTCGCACCGCGCCGCCTTAGAATTTTATCTTTGCTTCGGTGGATGAAAGCATGTGCGGAATTGTCGGTGCGATCGCCGATCGCGATGTGGTCCCGGTCCTGGTCCAGGGCCTCAAGCGCCTGGAATACCGGGGCTACGACTCTTCCGGCATTGCGGTGGCCGACGCCGCCAGCGTGCGCCGGGTGCGCCGCACCGGCCGCGTGTCGGAAATGGAGCATGCGGCGGTGGCCGAAGGGATCCACGGCAGCCTGGGCATCGGCCATACCCGCTGGGCCACCCATGGCGGCGTGACCGAGGCCAACGCGCACCCGCACATCAGCCACGGCGAGCTGGCCCTGGTCCACAACGGCATCATCGAGAACCACGAGCTCCAGCGCGAGCGCCTGACCGCGCTGGGCTACGTGTTCGAGTCGCAGACCGACACCGAGGTCATCGCGCACCTGATCCACCATCACATGGCGCAGGGCCGCGACCTGCTGGTGGCGCTGCAGACGGCGGTGAAGGAGCTGACCGGCGCCTACGCGCTGGCCGTGGTCAGCCGTTCCGAGCCGGGCCGGCTGGTGTGCGCGCGGATGGGCTGCCCGCTGCTGGTCGGCCTGGGCGAGGGCGAGAACTTCGTCGCCTCCGACGTTTCGGCCATCGTCTCGGCCACGCGCCGCGTGATCTTTCTGGAAGAGGGCGACACCGCCGAGCTGAGCCGCGACGGCGTGCGCGTGTTCGGCCCCGACGACCAGCCGGTCACGCGCGAGGTGCACGTCTCGGGCCTGTCGCTGGCCGCGCTGGAGCTGGGCCCGTACCGCCACTTCATGCAGAAAGAAATCCACGAGCAGCCGCGCGCGATCTCCGACACGATCGAGGCGGTGATCGATGCCGGCGGCTTCCAGCCGGCGTTGTTCGGCGCCGGTGCCGAAGCGGTGCTGCGCGAGGTCACCGGGGTCAAGATCCTGGCCTGCGGCACCAGCTACTACGCCGGCATGACGGCCCGCTACTGGATCGAATCGATCGTCGACCTGCCGTGCAGCGTCGAGATCGCCAGCGAATACCGCTACCGCGACGCCTACGCCGATCCGCGCCACCTGGTGGTCACCATCTCCCAGTCGGGAGAAACCCTGGACACCATGGAGGCGCTCAAATATGCCAGGTCGCGCGGCCACCGCCACACCCTGTCGATCTGCAACGTGCCCGAGAGCGCGATCCCGCGCGCCAGCGACCTGGTCTGCTACACCCGCGCCGGCGTCGAGATCGGCGTCGCCTCGACCAAGGCCTTCACCACCCAGCTGGCGGCGCTGTTTGAGCTCACCGTGGTGCTGGGCAAGCTGAACGGCCGCGTGACGCCCGAGCAGGAAGCCGACTACCTCGAGCAGCTGCGCCGCCTGCCCGGCAGCGTGCAGCACGCGCTGAACCTGGAGCCGCAGATCCAGGCCTGGGCCGAGCGCTTCGCGTCCAAGGACGACGCCCTGTTCCTCGGCCGCGGCCTGCACTACCCGATCGCGCTGGAAGGCGCGCTCAAGCTCAAGGAAATCTCCTACAGCCATGCCGAGGCCTACCCGGCCGGCGAGCTCAAGCACGGGCCGCTGGCGCTGGTGGACGAGAACATGCCGGTGGTGGTGATCGCGCCCAACGACCGCCTGCTGGAGAAGGTCAAGTCCAACATGCAGGAAGTGTGCGCGCGCGGCGGCGAGCTGTTCGTGTTTGCCGACCAGGACAGCCGCTTCAGCGCCTCCGAGGGCGTGCACGTGATCCGCACCCCGCGCCACGCCGGCGTGCTGAGCCCGGTGATCCATACCATCCCGGTGCAGCTGCTGGCCTATCACACCGCGCTGGCGCGCGGCACCGACGTCGACAAGCCTCGGAACCTGGCCAAGTCGGTGACGGTGGAGTGATC
>CAYRHV010000438.1:0-2359 GCA_964424045.1 uncultured Ottowia sp.
CCGCGGCCGATCGGCACCATGGAGTCGAGCGACTTCATGCCGGTCTGCACCGGCTGGCTCACCGACTGGCGCGCGATCACGCCCGGCGCGACCTTCTCGATGACGTCGGTCATCTTGGCCTCGATCGGCCCCTTGCCGTCGATCGGCTGGCCCAGCGCGTTGACCACGCGACCGATCAGCTCCGGGCCCACCGGCACTTCCAGGATGCGGCTGGTGCACTTGACCGTGTCGCCCTCGGAGATGTGCTCGTATTCGCCCAGGATCACGGCCCCCACCGAATCGCGCTCGAGGTTCAGCGCCAGGCCGAAGGTCGGCTGGCCATCGGCCGTGGGCGGAAACTCCAGCATCTCGCCCTGCATCGCGTCGGACAGGCCGTGGATGCGCACGATGCCGTCGGTCACCGAGACCACGGTGCCCTGGTTGCGCACGTCGGCGCTGACGCCCAGACCCTCGATGCGGCTCTTGATGAGTTCAGAAATTTCGGTGGGATTGAGTTGCATGACTCGTTCCTTGGGTTCCTAATGGTTGTCGAGGGCTCTCGTGCCGGCGCAGCGCGTCAGGCGGTGAGGGCCGCTTTCATTTGTTGCAGGCGGGCCTTGACGGAGGTGTCGAGCACCTCGTCGCCGACCACCACGCGCACGCCGCCGATCAATTCCGGGTCGATGTGCACGTGAATCTCCAGCTTGCGGCCAAAACGCTTCTCCAGCACCGTCTTCAGCTCGGCCAGCTCGCCGTCGCCGATCGGAAAGGCGCTGTGGATGTGCGCGTCCGAGCGGCCGGCCTCGGCGTTCGCCAGTTCGCGGAACTGGTGCGCCACCTCGGGCAGGGCCGCGAGCCGGCCGTTGTCGATGATGGTGTGCAGGAAGTTGACGCCGCGCTCGGGCAGCCCCTGGGGCAGCACCGAGCCCAGCAGCTCGTACACCGATTCGGCCTCGACCTTGGGATTGGCGGCGAACTGCAGCAGCTGCGGCGTCTCGGCCGCGGCCGCGAGCGCGTCCAGCCAGCCCTGGGTGGCCGGCAGGTCGGAGCGGCAGGCCTCGAACAGGGCCTCGGCATAGGGCCTGGCAATGGTGGCAAGTTCGGCCATGTCAATCTCCTCGGGCTCAGAGCTCGGTCTTCAGGCGACCCAGCAGGTCGGCGTGCACGGCCGGATCGACCTCCTTGCGCAGGATCTGCTCGGCGCCGCGCACGGCCAGGCGCGCCACGTCGTCGCGCAGGGCCTCGCGTGCCTGCACCATCTGCTGCTCGGCCTCGGCCTTCGCGGCAGCGATGATCTTGGCGCCTTCCTCGCCGGCACGCGCCTTGGCTTCCTCGACGATCTGCTGGGCGCGGCGATCGGCCTCGGCCAGGCGCTGGGCGTTGTCGCTGCGCGAGGCTGCCAGCTCCTGCTCGACGCGCTGGTTGGCGGCCGCCAGTTCGCTCTTCGCCTTGTCGGCGGCAGCCAGGCCTTCGGCCACCTTCTGCGCGCGCTCGTCCAGGGCCCGCGCGATCGGCGGCCAGATGAACGACATCGTGAACCAGACCAGCAGCAGGAACACGATGATCTGGATGATTAGGGTACCGGTGATGCTCACGGTTGATCCTTCATGCGGGCGGCGGCTAGTGCCGCGAAACCTGACTGCGGGATGCCCGCGCCGCTCGAACGCGCGCGCGGGCCCCGCCCCAACCCCGTCCGCTGCTTAGCCGGCGATCTGGGCGAGCTGGCCCAGGAACGGGTTGGCGGTGGCGAACCACAGGGCCACGCCGGTGCCGATGATGAAGGCCGCGTCGATCAGGCCGACCAGCAGGAACATGCGCACCTGCAGCTCGCCCATGAGTTCGGGCTGGCGGGCAGCGGCTTCCAGGAACTTGCTGCCCATGATGCCGATGCCGATACAGGCACCAACGGCACCCAGGCCGATGATCAGGCCGGCGGCCAGGGCGACAAAGCTGATGACTTCCATGATGACTCCTAAGGGACGTGGTTGGTTAAGGGAACAAGGGAAAGAAAAACGGTTCGGGGCCGACGCTCTCGCGCCGATGTCAATGCGAATCGTGCGCCTGGCCGATGTAGACCAGCGCCAGCATCATGAAGATGAAGGCCTGCAGCAGGATGATCAGGATGTGGAAGATGGCCCAGGCCAGCCCCGCGATGACGTGGCCGATGGCCAGGCCGATGCCGGTCGCGGACAGGGAGAAGGCCCCGCCCATGAGCGCGATCAGCAGGAAGATCAGTTCGCCCGCATACATGTTGCCGAACAGTCGCATGCCGTGCGAGAAGGTCTTGGAGACGAACTCGATGATCTGCATCGCGAAGTTGAACGGATAGAGCAGGAAGTGGTTGCCGAACGGCGCCGTGAACAGCTCGCGCGTCCAGCCG
>CAYRHV010000439.1:0-2358 GCA_964424045.1 uncultured Ottowia sp.
GGACTGTGCGCCCTCGCCCTCCGGTGGCGCCACCGCCTCCAGCGTGCAGTCCCAGTCGCTCACCCCCACGTCCGGCGGCAACACCACCACGCCATGGCGGCGCGCGTCCTGCACCAGTTGTGCCGGACCGTAGAAACCCATGGGCTGCGAGTTGAGCAGCGCGGCCAGCCAGGCCTCGGGCTCGTGGCACTTGAGCCAGGCGCTCTCGTAGGCGATCAGGGCAAAGCTGTAGGCGTGGCTTTCCGGGAAGCCGTATTCGCCGAAGCCCTTGATCTGCTCGAAGATGCGACGCGCGAAATCGGCGCTGTAGCCGCGCGCCAGCATGCCCTCGACCAGCGCGCGCTCGAAGGGCTCCAGGCCGCCCTTCCTTTTCCAGGCCGCCATGGCGCGGCGCAGGCGATCGGCGTTTTCGGCCGTGAAGCCGGCGGCGAGCATCGACAGCTCCATCACCTGCTCCTGGAAGATCGGCACGCCCAGCGTGCGCGCCAGTGCCCTGGCCAGGCGCGGCGGCTGACCCGGCGCGTCCAGGCGCGAGCGCTCGTATTCGATCGGCAGGCCGCGGCGTGCGCGCTCACGCGCCTTGAGATACGGGTGCACCATGCCGCCGCTGATCGGCCCTGGCCGCACGATGGCGACCTGCACCACCAGGTCGTAGAAGGTGGCGGGCTTGAGGCGCGGCAGCATGCTCATCTGCGCGCGGCTCTCGATCTGGAAGGTGCCGATGGTATCGGCGCGCTGGATCATGGCGTAGGTGGCGGCGTCCTCGGCCACGATGTGCTCGCGGCCCAGGCGCCGGCCGTGCCAGCGACTCGCCAGATCCAGGCAGCGACGGATCGCCGTCAGCATGCCCAGCGCCAGCACGTCGACCTTGAGCAGGCCCAGCGCCTCCAGGTTGTCCTTGTCCCACTGGATCACGCTGCGCCCGGCCATGCTGGCCGGCTCCACCGGCACCAGCTGCGTGAGCGGCGTCTCGGTCAGCACGAAGCCGCCCACGTGCTGGCTCAGGTGCCGCGGCGCGCCCTTGAGCTGAGCCGCCAGTTCCAGCCACAGGCGCATCAGGGCGGGCGCCGGCCGCAGGCCCAGGCCGGCGGCCAGGCCATCCAGGCGCGCGGCCACGCCCTCGGCGTCGAAGCCATGGTGGTCCTTGGCCACGGCGTCGATGAGGCGCGCGTCCACGCCCAGCGCCGCGCCGACGTCGCGCAACGCGCTGCGCGTGCGCCAGGTGATGACGGCGGCGGCCAGCGCGGCGCGCGCGCGGCCGTATTTGGCGTAGATGTATTGAATGATCTCCTCGCGCCGCTCGTGCTCGAAGTCGACGTCGATGTCGGGCGGCTCGTGCCGGCGCGCCTTGCTGATGAAGCGCTCCAGCAGCGGGTGCGAGTAGCGCGGATCGGCCTCGGTGATGCCCAGGCACCAGCACACCACCGAGTTGGCGGCCGAGCCGCGCCCCTGGCACAGGATGCCGCGGCGCCGCGCCTCGCGCACGATGTCGTGCACGGTGAGGAAGAACATCTCGTAGCGGCACTCGGCGATCAGTGCCAGCTCCTTGGCGACGTAGCGCCAGATGCGCAGCGGCACACCCTGCGGCAGGCGCCGGCGCGCGCCCTCGATGGCATGGCGGCGCAGCGTCTGCGTCGGCGTCAGGCCCGGCAGCACGCTTTCCTGCGGATAGTTGTAGCGCACCTCCTCCAGCCGGAAGCGACAGCGCGCGGCCAGCGCCAGCGTCGCCGCCAGCGTGTCGGCCGGGTAGATGCGCGCCAGCCGCCGCAGCGGGCGCAGGTGGCGCTCGGCATTGGGCTGCAACGCCAGGCCGCAGTCCTGCACCGGTCGCCCCAGGCGAATCGCGCACAGCACGTCGTGCAGGCGCTTGCGCGCGCGCACGTGCATCTGCACGTCACCGGCGGCCACCAGCGGGCAGCCCGTGACCCGGGCCAGCGCGCGCAGCCGCGCCAGCCACAGCGCGTCGTCGGCGTCGCCGTGCAGTTCGAGCAGCAGCGGCGTGCCGGCTGACTGCAGCGCCGGATCGAGCGCCAGCGGCGCCCCTGCCTCCCGTGCCGGCGCCCACAGCAGTTCGCAGCCCTGCAGCGCCGCCAGCGCCCGGGCCAGCGGCGGCAGCGCGTATTGCCCCTTGGGCGCCGCGCCGCGGCAGCGCGTGATGAAGCCGCACAGCGCGCCCCAACTCGCCAGGTCGCACGCCAGCGCCACCAGCGTGCCCTGGCCGGCAAAGCGGAACTCGGCGCCGTAGATGAGCCTGAGCGGTGCCGCCACGTCCAGCGAGCGCTCCAGCTCGCCCAGCGCCTGCCAGGCGCGCACCACGCCCGCCACCGAGCACTCGTCGGTGATCGCCAGCGCCGTGTA
>CAYRHV010000440.1:0-2352 GCA_964424045.1 uncultured Ottowia sp.
ACCCGGTGGGCCGCCCCGTCGAGGGCCTGACGCTGCGCGAAGGCTGGGAAAGCTTTGTCGGCGCCGGCCCGATGCCGATGCGCCACGGCCTGACGCTGGGCGAGCTGGGCCGCTGGTTCATCAACCGGCTGGGGCTGGACCTGGACTACCGCGTCATCGCCATGGCCGGCTGGCAGTCCGACGCCGCGCCCGGCCACGGCTGGCCGCTGGAGCGCAGCTGGGTCAACCCGAGCCCGAACGCGCCCAACCTGTGGATGGCGCGCGCCTACGCCGGCACCGTGATGCTGGAGGGCACGACGCTGTCCGAGGGCCGCGGCACCACGCGACCGCTGGAGCTGTTCGGCGCGCCCGACCTCGACACGGCCCGGCTGCTGGCCGACATGCGCCGCCTGGCGCCCGACTGGCTGGCCGGCTGCCGCCTGCGCGCCTGCTGGTTCGAGCCCACCTTCCACAAGCACGTCGGGTGGCTGTGCGCCGGCGTGCAGATCCACACCGAGGACGCCACGCACTACGGGCATACCGCCTTTCGGCCCTGGCGCCTGCAGGCCCTGGCCTTCAAGGCGCTGCGGCTGCAGGCGCCCGACTACCCGCTGTGGCGCGACTTCCCGTATGAATACGAAACCCGGCTGGCCATCGACGTCATCAACGGCAGCCCGCTGCTGCGTGAATGGGTGGATGATCCGAATGCCACGCCGGCCGACCTCGAGACCCTGGCACGCGCCGATGAACGGGCCTGGGCCGAGGCACGCGCGCCGTTCCTGATATACAAATGAACCCACAACGCGATCCGGAGGCATGTCGATGGGCACCGTCACGATCTATCACAACCCGCGCTGCAGCACCTCGCGCAAGGCGCTGGAGCTGCTGCGCGAGCGCGGCCTCGAGCCCACCGTGGTCGAATACCTGAAGACCCCGCCCAGCGTGGCCGAGATCAAGTCGATCGCGCGCGCCACCGGCGAGCCCGTGCGTGCGCTGCTGCGCACCAAGCAGCCCGAATACCTGGCGCAGGGCCTGGACGACCCGAAACTGGATGACGACGCGCTGGCGCGCGCCATGCACGCCACGCCGGTGCTGATCGAGCGCCCCATCGTCGTCAGCGACCGCGGTGCGCGCCTGGGCCGGCCGCTGGAAAAGATCCTCGACGTGCTGCCCTGAGCTGCGGCCGCCGGTCGGCTCCGGCCGACCCCGTGCCTGCCACCGCCATGCCCATCGACTCCGACCCCGAGCGCCCGGACAACGAGCCGCGTTCGCGCGCCGACCTGTTCTGGTCGTTCGCCTGGCTGGCCCTGCAGGGCTTCGGCGGCGTGCTGGCCGTGGTGCAGCGCGAGCTGGTCGAGAAAAAGCGCTGGCTGACCGACCGGCAGTTCGTCGAGGACTGGGCGGTGGCGCAGATCCTGCCGGGCCCGAACACCGTCAACCTGGCGATCATGCTGGGCTCGCGCCACTTCGGCGTCGGCGGCGTGCTGGCGGCGCTGGGCGGCATGCTGCTGATGCCAGCGCTGCTGACGCTGGTGATCGTGGTCGGCTACAGCACCATGGTCGACGCGCCCGTGATCCAGCAGGTGCTGCGCGGCATCGGCGCGGTCGCCGCCGGCATGATCCTGGGCACCGGCCTGAAGCTGCTGGCCGCGCTGCGCTTCAACGCCATGGGCACGACGCTGTGTGCGCTGCTGGTCGGCGCCACGCTGGTCGCCACCGCGGTGCTGCGCCTGCCCCTGGTGCTGGTGCTGGCGGTGCTGGGCACGGGCGCCTGCCTCTGGGCCGCCTTCTGTCTGCACCGCGCGGCCGCGCGCGCAGCGGCCCAGGCCCAGGCCGAAGACGCGTCCCTGGACAAGCCGCGAGCCGGTGCCTCGGCACCACCCCCGGACGCGGATCACCCATGAACCCGCTCGACCTGGCCGACTGGCTCGCCCTGCTCGGGCATTTCGCCGCCGTGTCGCTGCTGGCGGTCGGCGGCGCCATCACGGTCGCGCCCGACCTGCACCGCGTGCTGGTCGACTCCAGCCACTGGCTCAGCGACGCCCAGTTCAACACCTCGATCGCCATCGCCCAGGCCACGCCGGGTCCCAACGCGCTCTTCGTCGGCCTGATCGGCTGGCACATCGGCCTGAACGCCGGCGGCGGACCGGCGGCGGGCTGGACGGCGCAGGCACTGGCCCTGGCCGGCTTCACCGTGGCGCAGCTGGCCTTTCTGCTGCCCTCGGGCGTGCTGACCTACTTCGCTACGCGCTGGGCGCACCGACACCGCCAATGGCTGGCCGTGCGCGCCTTCAAGGTCGGCATGGCGCCGCTGGTGGTGGGCCTGGTGCTGGCCACCGGCTGGCTGCTGGCCGCGCTCTACGACGAGCCGGC
>CAYRHV010000441.1:0-2351 GCA_964424045.1 uncultured Ottowia sp.
CGCCACGACATCGCCCTGGTCGACGTGGCGATCGCGCGCGAGCGCTACATCGGCGCCAAGGCACTGTGGCGCGCCGACTCGCTGGCGGCCGTCTATCTGGCCTTTGCCGAGCCGCAGGCGCTTGGCCTGTCCTCGATCGGCGGTCTGCTGGCGCCGGTCGGGCGCCGAGAACCAGGTGGACTGTGCGTCGAACTGGCGCCAGCCCCCGAGGCGACGCCCGCGGATCCGGCGGCCGAACCCCTGTTTCAGCTGCGCGCCCCGATCGCGCCCGGCCTGCTGCAGCCGGTCCCGATCCACGGCTGGGCCGCACTGGCCGACGGCCAGGCGGTCCGGGTGCGCCAGCATGCCGGCGTCGTCGCGCTCGATGGCGAGCGCGAAATCGCCTTCGGCGCCGACGACCACCTGACGGTGACGCTGCGCGAGCGCGCCTTCCGCTCGGTGGACATCGCCGCCTGCCTGCGCCACGCCGCCTGCGCGGGCCTGTTGCGCAGCACATCGGCAGCCACCCACCCCGGCGACGCCACGGCCGCCACGGCCGCCACGCCAGTTTGACCTTCACCCCACCCCCAGACCCACAACCCAAGGAGACCCGACATGGCTGGAACCTACCCATCGTCTGCTGAGCCTCTCAGCCGCGACGAATTGCTCGACTGCTATCGCCAGATGCGCACCATTCGCGAGTTCGAGGAACGCCTGCACGTGGAATTCGCGCGCGGCGACATTCCCGGCTTCGTCCACCTCTACGCCGGCGAGGAAGCCTCGGCGGTCGGCATCATGCACCACCTGCTCGATGGCGACCGCATCGCCAGCACGCACCGCGGCCACGGCCACTGCATCGCCAAGGGCGTGGACGTGGTCGCCATGATGAAGGAGATCTACGGCAAGATCGGCGGCTCCTGCAACGGCAAGGGCGGCTCGATGCACATTGCCGACCTGTCCAAGGGCATGCTGGGCGCCAACGGCATCGTCGGCGCCGGGGCGCCGCTGATCTGCGGCGCCGCGCTGGCGGCCAAGTTCCGCGGCAAGGGCGAAGTCGGCATCACCTTCATGGGCGACGGCGCCTCGAACCAGGGCACGGTGCTGGAGAGCATGAACCTGGCGGCGGTCTGGAACCTGCCGATGATCTTCGTGGTCGAGAACAACGGCTACGCCGAGGCCACCTCGCGCGACTACGCCACGGCCGCCGACAGCTACGTCGATCGCGCCGCCGGCTTCGGCATTCCCGGTGTCACCGTCGACGGCATCGACTTCTTTGCCGTGCACGAGGCCGCGGGCGAAGTCATCCGGCGCGCGCGCGAAGGCGGCGGCCCGTCCCTGCTGGAGTGCAAGCTGGTGCGCTTTTACGGCCACTTCGAGGGCGACGCCCAGACCTACCGCGCGCCGGGCGAGCTGGAGGACATCCGCGCCAACCGCGACTGCCTGATCGCGTTTGCCGCGCGCGTGACCGAATCCGGCGTGATCCGCCAGGCCGAACTCGACGCCATCGACCAGGAGGTGCTGACGCTGATCGACCGCGCCGTCGACGAGGCCAAGGCAGCGCCCCTGCCCACCGCGGCCGACCTGCTCACCGACGTTTACGTCAAGTATTGAACACCCCCAGACAGGAGACCTGAACCATGGCCCGAAAACTCAGCATGAAGCTGGCGGTCAATGAAGCGATCGACCAGGAAATGGCACGCGACCCGAGCGTCATCAAGCTCGGCGAAGACATCGTCGGCGGCACCGGCACCCAGGGCGAGCAGGACGCCTGGGGCGGCGTGCTCGGCGTCACCAAGGGCCTGCACGCCAAGCACGGCGACCGCATGCTCGACACCCCGCTGTCCGAAAGCGCCTACATCGGCGCCGCGGTCGGCGCCGCCGCCTGCGGCATGCGCCCGGTGGCCGAACTGATGTTCATCGACTTCATGGGCGTCTGCTTCGACCAGATCTTCAACCAGGCGGCCAAGTTCCGCTACATGTTCGGCGGCAAGGCCGAGACCCCGGTGGTGATCCGCGCCATGGTCGGCGCCGGCTTTCGCGCCGCCGCCCAGCACTCGCAGATGCTGACCCCCATCTTCACCCACATCCCGGGCCTGAAGGTGGTCTGCCCGAGCACGCCGTACGACACCAAGGGCCTGCTGATCCAGGCGATCCGTGACAACGACCCGGTGATCTTCTGCGAGCACAAGAACCTCTACGGCCTGGAGGGCGAGGTGCCGGAAAGCCCCTACGCCATCCCGTTCGGCGAGGCCAACATCGTGCGCGACGGCAAGCACGTGACCATCGTCGCCTACGGGCTGATGGTGCACCGCGCGCTGGAGGCCGCCACCGCGCTGGCCCGGGACGGCATCGAGGCCGAGGTGATCGACCTG
>CAYRHV010000442.1:0-2346 GCA_964424045.1 uncultured Ottowia sp.
CAACGAGAAGGAGCTGCCCGACGCCTTCCTGCGCCGCTGCTTCTTCCACTACATCCGCTTCCCCGAGCCGGAGACCATGAAGCGCATCGTCGACGTGCACTTCCCCGATCTCAAGAAGGACCTGCTGTCGGCGGCGCTGAAGGTGTTCTACGACGTGCGCGGCCTGCCGGGCCTGAAGAAGAAGCCCTCGACCAGCGAGCTGCTGGACTGGCTCAAGCTGCTGGTGGCCGAGGACATCCCGCCCGAGGCGCTGCACAGCGCGAACGACAAGGTGGCGGTGCCGCCGCTGGTGGGTGCCCTGCTGAAGAACGAGCAGGACACGACCCTGTTCGAGAAGCTGGTGTTCATGAACCAGCGCAACCGCTGAGCGGCCGTGTCGCCCCGCCTGCGCCAGATCACGGCCCAGACCCTGGGCTTTGTTGGCGGCGCCCTGGCCGGCTACTGGGTGGCACGCCTGCTGGGCCACGACCTGCTGCAGGACCACTGGGACGACGCCAGCGTGCTGGCGATCGCCGCCGTCGGCCTGTGCGGCGGCATCGGCATCGGTGCCGGCCGCCGCTGGGCCGAGGCACCGGCGCGCCCGCAGTCCGGAGAGTGAGCTCATGGCCTTCGTCGAACCCGTGACCCTGCGCGGGCACGGCCTGCGCCTGGAACCGCTGGCGCCTGGCCACGAGGCTGGGCTGCGCGCCGCCGCGGCCGACGGCCAGCTGTGGCGTCTGCGCGTCACCAGCGTGCCCGAGCCGGAGCAGACGCGGGCCTACATCGAGACTGCCCTGCAGGCGCGCGCGCAGGGCCAGCGCCTGGCCTTTGCCGTGATCGACGAAGCCAGCGGCCGCGTGCTGGGCAGCAGCAGCTACCACGACATCCTGCCGGCGGTGCGCCGCCTGGAGATCGGCTACACCTGGTACGCCAAAAGCGTGCAGCGCACGCACGTCAACACCAGCTGCAAGCTGCTCCTGATGGGCCATGCCTTCGACACCCTGGGCTGCGCCGTGGTGGGCTGGCGCACCGACCATGAAAACCACGCCAGCCAGCGCGCGATCGAGCGCCTGGGCGCGCAGCGCGACGGCGTGCTCCGCGGCCACGCCCTGCGGCGCGACGGCACCGTCCGCGACACCGTCATGTACAGCATGACGGCGGACGAATGGCCACCGGTGCGGGCCCGGCTGCTGGAGCGGCTGGCGCGCCACGACCCGGCCTGAGCGGCACCGGAGGCATCCCCCATGCTGATCGACTTCTTCTACACCCTGCGCGCGGCCAAGCTGCCGGTCTCGGTCAAGGAGTTCCTGACCCTGCTGGAAGCGCTGCAGGCCAACGTCGTCGGCCCGCGCCAGCCCGAGGCCTGCTCGATCGACGACTTTTACTACCTCGCGCGCACCACGCTGGTGAAGGACGAGAAGCACTTCGACAAGTTCGACCGCGCCTTCGGCGCCTACTTCAAGGGCGTCGAGCTGCTGACCGACTTCACGAAGGAAATCCCGGCCGACTGGCTGCGCAAGGTGCTGGAAAAAGAGCTCACGCCGGAGGAAAAGGCCGCCATCGAGGCCATGGGCTGGGACGAGCTGATGGAAACGCTGAAGAAGCGCCTGGAAGAGCAGCAGGGGCGCCACGCCGGCGGCAGCAAGTGGATCGGCACCGGCGGCACCAGCCCCTTCGGCCACGGCGGCTACAACCCGCGCGGCGTCCGCATCGGCGGCCAGGGCAGGAACCGCAGCGCGGTCAAGGTGTGGGACCAGCGCGCCTACCGCGACTATGACGATTCGCAGGAGCTGGGCACGCGCAACATCAAGGTGGCGCTGCGGCGCCTGCGGCGCTTCGCACGCGAGGGCAGCGATCTGGAGCTCGACCTGCCCGACACCATCCGCAGCACCGCGGCGAACGCCGGCTGGCTCGACATCCGCATGGTGCCCGAGCGCCACAACACGGTGAAGGTGCTGCTGCTGATGGACGTCGGCGGCACCATGGACGAGCACATCGAGCGCGTGGAGGAGCTGTTCTCGGCCGCGAAATCGGAGCTCAAGCACCTGGAGTTCTACTACTTCCACAACTGCGTCTACGACTTCATGTGGAAGAACAACCGGCGCCGCTTTGCCGAGAAGTTCCCGACCTGGGACATCATCCGCAAGTACAACAAGGACTACAAGCTGATCTTCGTCGGCGACGCCACCATGAGCCCGTACGAGATCCTGCAGCCGGGCGGCAGCGTCGAATACAACAACGAGGAGCCGGGCGCCGAATGGCTGCAGCGCCTGACCAGTGCCTTCCCCCGCTTTGCCTGGATCAACCCCGAACCGCAGGGCGTGTGGCAGTACCGCCAGAGCATCGCCATCATCCAGCAGCTGATGG
>CAYRHV010000443.1:0-2341 GCA_964424045.1 uncultured Ottowia sp.
CGGCGCGATCCGCATGGCGCCCAAATGATTCGTGCGGCTCCGCTTGCAAAATGACAAATGACGGGTCTGGTCATCCGTCATGCCGGCGTCAGCCGGTGTCATTTGTCATATTTTTGAACGCAACCGGGTATCAGGCGCCGCGCTCACCCAGCGCCAGCCGAAGGCCGGCGTCGCTCGGGCTCTGGAAGGCACCGAGCCCGAACTCGGGCAGGATCGCCATCAGGTGATCGAAGATGTCGCTCTGGATGCCCTCGTACTCTGCCCACACCGTGGTGCTGGTGAAGCAGTAGAGCTCCAGCGGCACGCCCTGTGCCGTCGGCTGCAGCTGGCGCACCATCAGCGCCATGCCGTCATGGATGCCCGGGTGCGCACGCAGGTAGGCCACGACGTAGGCGCGGAAGGTGCCGATGTTGGTCAGGCGCCGCTGGTTCGCCGGCACCTCGGCCAGCGCCGCGCCGAGTTCGGCGATGCGTGCCTCGTGCGCCGCGCGCACCGCCTCGCGCTTGTCCGCCAGATAGCCGGCGATCAACGCCACGCGCGCGAGGCGATCCACTTCGGCCTCATCCAGGAAGCGGATGGTGCTGGCGTCCAGCATCAGCGCGCGCTTGATGCGTCGCCCGCCGGATTCGGTCATGCCACGCCAGTTCTTGAAGCTCTCGGTCATCAGGCGCCAGGTCGGCACCGTGACGATGGTCTTGTCCCAGTTCTGCACGCGGATGGTGTTGAGGGCGATGTCGATCACCGCGCCGTCGGCGCCGGCCTGCGGCATCTCCATCCAGTCGCCCACGCGCAGCAGGTCGTTGTGCCCGATCTGCAGGCCGGCGACGAAGGAGCGGATGGTGTCCTGGAACACCAGCATCAGCACCGCCGACAGCGCGCCGAAGCCGGACAACACGATCAGTGGCGACTTGTCGGCCAGCGCGGCGATCATCACCACCACCGCCGCGATCGCCACCACCAGCTGGCCCAGTTGCACCCAGGCCTTGTTGGACCGGCCGGCGGCGCCGCGGCGTCCGCTGGCCGGCACGTCCAGGCTGACGTCGAGCATCTTGGACAGCAGGCGCGCCACGCACAGCACGGTGAGTGCCGCCGCCACGTTGGCGATCACGGCGGTCGGACGCTCGGCCAGGCCGGGCACGGCATGCACCCCCAACTGCACCACCAGCGTCGGCACGATCTGCGCCGCGCGCAGCAGCACCTTCGGATGCAGCAGCACGGCCGCCAGGCCCGGCTGCGCCGCCAGACCCAGCCGGGCCAGCCCGCGCGTCAGCAGCACCCGCGCCACCCATTGCAGCAGGAGCGCCACCAGCAGCAGCACCGCCAGCCCGACCAGGGCCTGCACCCAGGGGGTCTCGAGCGACAGCTGTGACCAGTCCGGCATCGAGGGCATGGTAGCGCTCAGCGTCCGAACACGGGAAGCACCGCAGGCAGGCGCCAGGCCGCCACGTCGTCAGACATCGATCGCCGTCGCCGAGCCGGCGCGCTTGCGCAGCTCGAACTTCTGGATCTTGCCGGTGCTGGTCTTGGGCAGTTCACCGAACACGATGGCGCGTGGCACCTTGAAGCCGGCCAGGTGCTGCTTGCAGTGCGCCACGATGTCGGTCTCGCTCACCTGCGCCCCGGCCTTGAGTTCGAGGAAGGCGCACGGCGTCTCGCCCCACTTCGGGTCGGGCCGGGCCACCACGGCGGCCGCCAGCACCGCCGGGTGGCGGTACAGCACGTCCTCGACCTCGATCGAGGAGATGTTCTCGCCGCCCGAGATGATGATGTCCTTGCTGCGGTCCTTGATCTTGATGTAGCCGTCGGGGTATTGCACCGCCAGGTCGCCGCTGTGAAACCACCCGCCGGCGAAGGCCTCGGCCGTGGCCGCGGGGTTCTTCAGGTAGCCCTTCATCACGATGTTGCCGCGGAACATGATCTCGCCCATGGTCTCGCCGTCCATCGGCACCGGCTGCAGGGTGCCAGGGTCGAGCACGCGCGCGTCGCGCTGCAGGTGGTAGCGCACGCCCTGGCGCGCGTTGAGCTGGGCGCGCTCGCCGATGTCCAGCGTCTCCCAGGCTTCGTGCTTGGGGCACACGGTGGCCGGGCCGTAGACCTCGGTCAGGCCGTAGACGTGGGTCAGGTCGAAGCCCATCTCCTCCATGCCCTCGATCATCGAGGCCGGCGGCGCGGCGCCCGCCACCATGGCCTTGACCCCGCTGGGCACCCCGGCCTTCATCTCGGCCGGCGCGTTGATGAGCAGGCTCTGCACGATCGGCGCGCCGCAGTAGTGCGTCACGCCGTGTGCGCGGATGGCGTCGAAGATCGCCTGCGCCTCGACCCGGCGCAGGCAGACGTTGAC
>CAYRHV010000444.1:0-2337 GCA_964424045.1 uncultured Ottowia sp.
CGCAGAATATCGTCTGGGTGACCCCAGAGGGCGGCGGCGGACCCAATTACTCGGAAATGTGAGGCGCGGCGCCCGGTGCGGGATTCCCCCCGACCGGCGCGCGCCCGAGCTGTGGCACGATAGCGTCGCGCTGCATGCCAGCGGCGTACACTTCGCCCCGGCATGCGCCCGGGCCCGGGAGGTCCGGGCCACCCGACACCCCACAATCGAGACCACCGAAAGCAGGAGATCGCAATGAAGAAGTTGCCTTGGATGACCCTGGGCGCCCTGGCGCTGGCCGTCGGCGCCATCGCGCCGGCCGTGGCACAGGAAAAATCCGTCGCCGTCACCGCCATCGTCGAACACCCGGCGCTGGACGCCGTGCGCGATGGCGTGGAAGCGGCCCTGAAGGAGGCCGGCTACGAGGTCGGCAAGAACCTGAAGTGGCAGTACCAGAGCGCGCAGGGCAACACCGGCACCGCCGCCCAGATCGCGCGCAAGTTCGTCGGCGACAAGCCGGACGCGATCGTCGCCATCGCCACGCCGTCGGCCCAGGCCGTGGTGGCAGCGACCAAGAACGTGCCGGTGGTGTTCTCGGCCGTGACGGACCCGGTGGCCGCCAAGCTGGTGCCGAGCTGGGAGCCCTCGCAGAGCAACGTGACCGGCGTCTCCGACCTGCTGGCGCTGGACAAGCAGATCGAGCTGATCAAGCAGGTGGTACCCGGCGCCAAGCGCGTGGGCATGGTCTACAACCCCGGCGAGGCCAACTCGGTGGTGGTGGTGAACCAGCTCAAGGAGCTGCTGCCCAAGGAGGGCATGAGCCTGGTCGAGGCCTCGGCGCCGCGCTCGGTCGACGTCGGCAGCGCCGCGCGCAGCCTGATCGGCAAGGTCGACGTGGTCTACACCAACACCGACAACAACGTGGTGTCGGCCTACGAGGCGCTGGTCAAGGTCGGCCAGGAGGCCAAGCTGCCGCTGGTGGCGTCCGACACCGACAGCGTCAAGCGCGGCGCCATCGCGGCGCTGGGCATCAACTACCGCGACCTGGGCGAGCAGACCGGCCGCATGGTGGCGCGCATCCTGAAGGGCGAGAAGCCGGGCGACATCAAGCCCGAGACCAGCGACAAGCTGGAGCTGTTCGTCAACCCGGGCGCCGCCGAGAAGCAGGGCGTGAAGCTGTCCGAGGAACTGGTGAAGTCGGCCGCCCAGGTGGTCGAATAAATCGCGCGGCGGCTCGGGAAAGCCGCTATTTCGCAGTCGCAGGAGCCATGACATCATGGCTCCTGTTTTTTCATCGCCCCGACCATGTCCCTGTTTTCGCTGCTAGGCGCCGTCGAGATCGGCCTGATCTTTGCCCTGGTCTCGCTCGGCGTCTTCATCTCGTTTCGCCTGCTGCGCTTTCCCGACCTGACGGTGGACGGCAGCTTCCCGCTCGGCGGCGCGGTGTGCGCGGTGATGATCAGCAAGGGCTTTGATCCCTACACGGCCACCATCGCCGGCACGCTGGCCGGCGCCGTGGCCGGCCTGATCACCGGCTGGCTGAACGTGCGGCTGAAGATCATGGACCTGCTGGCCTCGATCCTGATGATGATCGCGCTGTTCTCGGTCAACCTGCGCATCATGGGCGGGCCCAACATCCCGCTCATCAACGACCCGACGGTGTTCAACCAGCTGCAGCCAGCCGGCCTGGAGGACTTCTGGTGGCGCCCGGCGCTGCTGCTGGTGATCGTGATCGGCGCCAAGCTCGCCACCGACTGGTTCTTCTCGACCGAGCGCGGCCTGGCGGTCCGCGCCACCGGCTCGAATCCGCGCATGGCACGCGCGCAGGGCATCAACACCGGCGCCATGGTGCTGCTGGGCATGGCGTTTTCCAACGCCCTGGTGGGCCTGGCCGGGGCCCTGTTCGCGCAGACCCAGGGCGGCGCCGACATCTCGATGGGCATCGGCACCATCGTCATCGGCCTGGCGGCGGTGATCGTGGGCGAGAGCATCATCTTCTCGCGTCGCATCGTGCTGGCCACGCTGGGCGCCATCGTCGGCGCCATCGTCTACCGCTTCTTCATCGCCATGGCGCTGAACAGCGACTTCATCGGCCTGAAGGCGCAGGACCTGAACCTCGTGACCGCGGTGCTGGTCACGATCGCGCTCATCATCCCGCAGCTCAAGCGCAAGACGGCCGAAGCGCCGCGCAGCCTGTGACCGCGGATCCGGAGACCGCCATGCTGAGCGCCAAGGACCTGCACATTACCTTCAACCCCGGCACGCCGATCGAGACGCGCGCGCTCTGCGGCATGTCGCTCGAGATCCCGGCCGGCCAGTTCGTCACCGTGATCGGCTCCAACGGCGCCGGCAAGTCGA
>CAYRHV010000445.1:0-2310 GCA_964424045.1 uncultured Ottowia sp.
ATGCCCGATGCCAGCCCGACCAAGTGGCATCTGGCGCACACCACCTGGTTCTTCGAGGCGGTGGTGCTGCAGGCCCACACGGCCGGATACACGCCGTTCCACCCGCGCTACGGCTTTCTCTTCAACTCCTACTACAACGCCCTCGGCAGCCGCCATCCGCGGCCGCGGCGCGGCCTGCTGAGCCGGCCCGCGCTGGCCGAGGTGCAGGCCTACCGCGCCCACGTCGATGCTGCCGTGGTCGCCTTCATCGCCGAGGCCGAACCGGCGGCCTGGCAGGCCGCGGCGCCCCTGCTGGAACTGGGACTGCAGCACGAGCAGCAGCACCAGGAACTGATCCTGACCGACATCCTGCACCTGCTGTCATGCAATCCCCTGCTGCCGGCCTACCAGCCGCAGCCACCGGGCGCCGCGGTGGCGCCGCCACTGCACTGGCTGCCGCAAGGCGGCGGAGAGGCCTGGATCGGCCACGCCGGCGGCGGCTTCGCCTACGACAACGAGGGGCCGCGCCACCGCGTGTTGCTGGCACCCCATGCAATCGCCAGCCGCCTCGTCACCTGCGGCGAATACCTGGCCTTCATCGAGGACGGCGGCTACCAGCGACCGGAGCTGTGGCTGTCCGACGGCTGGGCAATCGTGCAGGAGGCCGGCTGGGCACATCCGTTCTACTGGATCGCTCCCGGCGACGCACGCGTACCCGCGCCCGGCTGGCAGGTGTTCGGGCTCGGCGGCGTGGCGGTGCTTGATGCACAGGCGCCGGTCAGCCAGCTCAGCTTCTACGAGGCCGCTGCCTATGCCGCCTGGGCCGGCGCCCGCCTGCCGACGGAATTCGAATGGGAAGCCGCCAGTGCCGACTCCGGACTGCAACAGGCCACGGGCCACGTATGGCAGTGGACGCGCTCGTCCTACGACCCCTATCCCGGCTTCCGGGCGCTGGCGGGGGCCGTGGGCGAATACAACGGCAAGTTCATGGTCGGACAGGTGGTGCTGCGCGGCGGCAGCCGGGCGACGCCGCCGGGCCACACGCGGCCGACCTACCGCAACTTCTTCCCACCCGCCGCGCGCTGGCAGTTCACCGGCCTGCGGCTGGCGCGGGACGACGCGGCGTGAATACCGCCGCGCGCGTGCCGGCAACTCGGCCGGCCGGCACCGCCGGCGACGCGTTTGCGCGCGATCTGCTGGCGGCCCTGGCAACCCGGCCGCGCTGCATCGCGCCCAAGTATTTCTATGACGCCACGGGCTCGCGCCTGTTCGACCAGATCTGCGAGTTGCCCGAGTATTACCCGACGCGCACCGAACTGGCGCTGCTGCAGGCGCGCAGCGCCGATATCGCCGAGCGCACCGGGCCGCAGGCCGAAATCATCGAGTTCGGCGCCGGCTCGCTGCACAAGATGCGGCTGCTGCTGGCCGCGCTGGAGCACCCGGCCGCCTACCTGCCGATCGACATTTCGGGCTCCCACCTGCGCGCCGCCGCCGACGCGCTGCGCCGCGACTGGCCGCGGCTGCGTGTCGAGCCGGTGGTGGCCGACTACACGCAGCCGCTGCAACTGCCCCCGCCCCGCGCGGCGGGGCGCCGGCTGGGCTTCTTTCCGGGCTCGACCATCGGCAACCTGGCGCCCGAGGCGGCGCTGGACTTCCTGCGCCGCGCGGCCGCCCTGCTGCGCGGCGGCGCCCTGCTGCTGGGCGTCGACCTGGTGAAGGACCCGCGCATCCTGCACGCCGCCTACAACGACGCCGCCGGCGTCACCGCCGCCTTCAACCGCAACCTGCTGGTGCGTGCGAATCGCGAGCTGGGGGCGGATTTCGAGCCCGGGCAGTTCGCCCACAGCGCCTTCTACAATGCCCCGCTGCAGCGCGTCGAGATGCACCTGATGAGCTGCCGGCGCCAGCAGGTCCAGGTCTGCGGCGAGCGCTTCGAGTTCGCCGCCGGCGAGACGCTGCACACCGAGAATTCGTACAAATACACGATCGAGGGCCTGCAGGCACTGGCACGGCGCGCGGGCTTCACGCCGCTGGCCGCCTGGACCGATCCCGACCACTGGTTCAGCCTGCACTGGCTGCAGGCTCCCGCAACGGAGTTTTCCCCATGAAAGCCATCTGGAACGGCACCCTGATCGCCGAAAGCGACGACATCGTCCTGGTCGAGGGCAACCACTACTTCCCCGCCGATTCGCTGAACCGTGACTACGTCACCTTCAGCAACCACCGCACCACCTGCGCCTGGAAGGGCGAAGCCAACTACTACTCGCTGCTGGTGGACGGCGAACTGAACCGCGACGCCATCTGGTACTACCCGGACCCGAAGCCCGAGGC